>DATAVV010000073.1:0-4430 GCA_036267555.1 Streptosporangiaceae bacterium
GCGCCTGGTACTCGGCGTGCTGCTGTCCTGCACCACGGCTCCCGACCTGACGGCGATCCACCGCCAGGTGACCTCGCTCGCCGAGGACCTGGGCCTGGAAGCCGAGATCACGGCCGGCTCGGGCGAGCCGGCCAGGCTCCGCGGCAGCCTGCACGTGACCGTGCTCGGCCGCCTGCTGTCCCCGGCCGCGATCGCGGGCATCGCCGGGCGGATCGCGGCCTGCGGCGCGAACATCGACCGGATCTCGCGGCTCGCACAACGGCCGGTGACCTGCATCGAGTTCGACATCTCCGGGGCCGACCCGGCCGCGCTGCGCACGGCCCTGGCCCGCGAGTCCGTCGACCGGGGCGTCGACGTCGCGGTCCAGCGCGGCGGCCTGCACCGCCGGGCCATGCGCCTGGTCGTGATGGACGTGGACTCCACGCTGGTCAGCGGCGAGGCCATCGACCTGCTCGCGGCGCGGGCCGGGTGCGAGGCCAAGGTGGCCGAGATCACCGCGGCCACGATGCGCGGTGAACTCGAGTTCGGCGCCGCCCTGGCCGAGCGCGTGGCCCTGCTGGCCGGTCTTGACGCGTCGGTCATCGACGAGGTCAGGTCGCAGCTACGGCTCGCTCCCGGCGCCCGCACCCTGATCCGCACGCTGCGGCGGCTGGGCTACAAGTGCGGGATCGTCAGCGGGGGCTTCACCCAGTTCACCGACGGGCTCGCCGCCGACCTGACCCTCGACTACGCGGCGGCCAACACCCTGGAGATCGCGGGCGGAAAACTCACCGGGCAGATCACCGGGCCGGTCATCGACCGGGCCGGCAAGGCGCAGGCGCTGCGCGACTTCGCGGCGGCGTCCGGGGTCCCTCTCTCCCAGACCGTCGCGGTCGGTGACGGGGCCAACGACCTGGATATGATCGCCGCCGCGGGCCTGGGCATCGCCTTCAACGCCAAGCCCGCGGTCAGGGACGCGGCCGACGCCTCGCTCAGCGTGCCGCACCTCGACGCGATCCTGCACCTGCTCGGGATCTCCCGCGACGAGGTCGAGGCCGCCGACGCCGAAGACCCCGCGCGTCCCGCCTGACCGCACGGACCGCCGCTAACGTCAAGCGGCCCGCCAGGGGTGGTGCCGAGGGTTATGTCGTGGTCTTCCCCGCGGCCGTCTTGCCGTCCTCGTCCCCGGCCGTGGTCGCGGCCGTGGTCTCGGCCGCGCCCTCGACGTGGTTGTCGCCGGGGGCCGCCGCGGGCTCCACGCTCGGGCCGGGGCCCGCGGCGCTGCCAGAGCCGCCCGGGACCTCGGCGGCGATGGAGGTGGACCGGCGCTTGGAGATCACGACGGCGCCGACCACGATGGCCACGGCGACGATCGCCACGCCGGCCCGGAGCCCGTCGTTATGGCTGTATTTGACGACGCTGGTCGCGATCAGCAGCGAGACAAGGTTCATGACCTTGATCAGCGGGTTGATCGCCGGCCCCGCGGTGTCCTTGAACGGGTCGCCCACGGTGTCGCCGATGATCGTCGCTTCGTGCGCCTCCGAGCCCTTGCCGCCGTGGAAACCGTCCTCGACCAGCTTCTTGGCGTTGTCCCAGGCCCCGCCGGAGTTGGCCAGGAACACGGCCATCAGCACGCCGACGCCGATCGCGCCGGCCAGGAACGAGCCGAGCGGCGCGTACCCGAACGCGAACCCGACCGCGATCGGGGTGAGCACCGCCAGCAGGCCGGGGGTGGCCAGTTCCCGCAGCGAGTCCCGGGTGCAGATGTCCACCACCGCGCCGTACTCGGGCTTCTCGGTGAAGTCCATGATCCCGGGGTGGTCGCGGAACTGCTTGCGTACCTCCATCACGACCCGGCCCGCGGCCCGGCCGACCGCCCTGATCAGCAGGCTGGCGAACATGAACACGACCGACGCGCCGATGATCAGGCCGACCAGGTTGTTGGGCCGGTCGATGGACAGGCTGAACGCGCCGGCCGAGCCGAGCGCCGACTCGACGTCGGTCCGGAACGCGCCGAACAGCGCGGTCGCGGCGAGCACCGCGGTCGCGATCGCGATGCCCTTGGTGATGGCCTTGGTCGTGTTGCCGACCGCGTCCAGGTGGGTGAGGATCTCCGCGGGCTCGCCCTCGAACTCGCCCGACATCTCCGCGATGCCCTGCGCGTTGTCGGTGACCGGGCCGAACGAGTCCATCGACACGATCACGCCGACGGTGGTGAGCAGGCCGGTCCCGGCCAGCGCCACGGCGAACAGGGCGATGGTGGCGTTGCCGGTGCCGAGCAGGAACGCGCCGTACACCGCGGCGCCGATCAGCAGCGCCGAGTACACCGCGGACTCGAGGCCGATCGAGATGCCCGCCAGGATCACCGTGGCCGCCCCGGTCTCGGAGCTTTCGCCGATCTCGCGCACGGGCTTGCGGTTGGTCTCGGTGAAGTACCCGGTCAGCAACTGGATCGCGCTGGCCAGCACCAGGCCGATCACGACCGAGCCGATGGCCAGCCAGCGCGGGTTCCCGTTGTAGCTGCGGATGGCGCCGGACACGCCGCTGAGGTCGCTGAAGTGCGCGGGCAGGTACCAGAACGAGGCCCCGACGACCAGGACCAGCGAGACCACCGCCGAGATGAAGAAGCCACGGTTGATCGCGGTCATGCCGCTGCGGTCGCTCTTGCGCGGCGCGACCGCGAAGATGCCGATGACCGCGGTGATCACACCGATCATGGGCACGATCAGCGGGAAGACCAGCCCGGCGTCGCCGAAGGCCACCTTGCCCAGGATCAGCGCGGCCACCAGCATCACCGAGTAGGACTCGAACAGGTCGGCCGCCATGCCGGCGCAGTCCCCGACGTTGTCGCCCACGTTGTCGGCGATCGTGGCCGCGTTGCGCGGGTCGTCCTCGGGAATGCCCTTCTCCACCTTGCCGACCAGGTCGGCGCCGACGTCGGCGGCCTTGGTGTAAATGCCGCCGCCGACCCGCATGAACATCGCGAGCAGCGCCGCGCCGAACCCGAAGCCCTCCAGCACGTTCGGCGCATTGGCCTTGTAGATGAACACCACGGCCGCCGCGCCGAACAGCCCCAGGCCGACCGTGAACATGCCCGCGACGCCGCCGGTGCGGAACGCGATCCGCATGGCCGAGTGCTCGCCGGATTCCTTGGCGGCCGCCGCCACCCGCACGTTGCCGCGCACGGTCAGCGACATGCCGGTGAACCCGGTGAGAGCCGAGAACAGCGCGCCGACCAGGAAGAAGATGGACCGGCCCCAGCGCACCCCCGAGCCATCCGCCGGCAGCACCAGCAACACGAAGAAGATGATCACAACGAACACGGCGAGCGTGCGGAACTGGCGCCTGAGGTAGGCGGCCGCGCCCTCCTGGACCGCCTGGGAGATCTCCTGCATCTTCGGCGTGCCCTGGCTGGCCCTGAGCACCTCACGCACCAGCAGCCAGGCCACGCCGAGGGCGCACAGGGCGACCACGCCCACGACGATTACCCAGGTGAGATTGGAGCCGGTCACTCCGGCCGGTCCGCTCGCCAGGGCGGCGGATAGGCTATCCATCTGTCCTCCTTGACAGGGCATCAGAGCGGATGCTGTTGCCCAGCGCTGTATCACGGCAACCGGGCGCGGGCATGTCAAACCTCGTCGAGGAGTGCCACCACGCCAGTGCGGGGGAGTCTAACCATCTGCGTCGCTGAATGGTAATGCGCCCCCGGATGTCATGCCGTCACGACCGGCCCGCGGCCCGCCGCGGGCCCGTCAGGGCCGGAAGCCGACCGACGGCCAGCTCATCCGGATACTGGTCCCGGACGAGGTCTCGTTGATCTGGACATCGTCGGCCAACTCGGCGATGACGGCCAGCCCGAAGCCCTGCGGCCGGCCTGTGTCGGTCACCTCCACCTCGAACCGCCCGGCCTGGTCGGTCAGCGCGATGCGGACCGGCTCGCCCGGGCAGTGCAGGCGGTGCGCTTCGACCGCGCGTGAGCACGCCTCGCCGACGGCCAGCCGCACCTCGTCCAGCAGTGCTTCGTCCACACCGCTGCGCCTGGCCACCGCCGTGGCGACCAGGCGCGCGGTGCGCACGTGGGCGGGCAGGGCCGTGAAGCTAACTTCAACTGTGGGCATCTCGGCGCGTCCGCCGCGGGCTACTTCTCGGACTTCCTGGCCGTGATGGCTTCGTCCACGGTGTCGTGGATCCCGAACACCTTAGTCAGGCCGGTGATCCGGAAAATCTTGAGTATCCGCTCCTGCGTGCAGACCAGGTCCAGGGAGCCGTCGTGGGCCCGGACCCGCTTGAGCCCGCCCACCAGCACACCAAGCCCGGTGGAGTCGAGGAACTCGACCTTTTCCATATTCACCACGAGCTGGTAGAAGCCGGTGTTTACCAGTTCGATCAGAAGCTCACGCAAGCGCGGCGCGGTGTAGACGTCGATCTCGCCTTCCACGTCGACGATCTCG
>DATAVV010000074.1:0-13953 GCA_036267555.1 Streptosporangiaceae bacterium
TCAGGGCGGCGGGCGCGTCATTTTATACGGGCGATGTGGCGGACCTGCCCGAGACCCCTCCGGATTTCCTGGCCGACTCGGATGAGGTAATTACGGCAGGGATGGCATCGATGGACTCGCCCATCGAGCTCTCGCAAGCCACAATTCTGCAGCCTCATGCCTGAGGTTGGACGGGGTTTATAGGTTCGAGGGATGGCAAGCCTGATCGCCGCAGCGTACATTCAGTTGGCCGACGAGATTGGGGCCGGGGCGTAGCTCGGACGTATCCCTGCGATCCAATCGAGGCAGGCATGATCAACCTGGACCTTGATGACCAAGATCGTCTTGTGGGAATCGAAGTCCTCGGTGCCAGCAAAGCCTTGCCACCTGAATTGTTGCGCGACAACTAAGGGGTGGTAGCGGCCAAGGCTTGGTCTATGGCTGCGGTGTTCTGGTATTCGCGCCAGAGGGCGATCTTGCCGTTCCGGACGCGCAGGACGCCGATGAAGGGGGCGGAGGCCTGGTGGCCGGTGGTGAGGACGGTGCCGGCTAGTTCGTATTCGACGACGATGACCTCGGGATCGCTGGTGTCGTGGATGGCGATGTTGCGGACCTCGTCGAAGCGGACGGGGAACGCGGCGCGCTCAGGGCCGAACAGGGCCAGGACCTGGTCGCGTCCTTCGATGCGGCGGGGGCGGCCGGGGCGGGCGAAGGGCATCTCGATGACCACGTCGTCGGCGAGTGGGTCGGTGGCGTGGTCGGACTTGGCCAGCCAGGACTGCTGCATGTGGGCGAAGACCTCGCGTGGGGTGGCCGGGCTTGTGGTCGGGGTCATGGCACTCTCCAATCGTGAACGAAGGGCAGGCCCGATGGCCTCAGTGGTGGCCGGGCCCGTCGGCCGATAACATGAGTGAGCGCTCAGGTTCATGATTATGAGTGGAGACTCATCTTGTCAAATGCCGCCGGTCGCGCTGGCCGCTACCGAGATGCGGCCGGCCGTTGCGCAGGTGGGGTTGTGGAACTGCGCCTGGGCGGAGGCGGCCGTGATAGGTGAGGGCGCAGGTGGCGCTGGCGCCACACCGGGGAGTGACCGGGCCAACGCGGCAGCGCCGTTGCGGGCTGATGCACGGCGGAATCGGGCGCGGATCCTGGATGCGGCCGAACATGTCTTTGCCGAGCGGGGGCCGTCGGGGTCGACGGAGGAGGTTGCGGCGCGGGCCGGGGTGGCGATCGGGACGGTGTTCCGGCATTTCCCGACCAAGCAAGCCCTGCTTCAGGCGATCATGAAGGAGTTGCTCGGAAGGCTGGCGGGGCAGGCGGCCGAGTTGGCGGCGAACGGTGATCCGGCGACGGGGTTGTTCGTGTTCTTCACCGATCTGGTCGGGCAGGCGGCGGAGAAGAGGACCGTGGTCGAACTGCTGGCCGAGGGCGGAATCGACGTGTCGATCGCCGGGTCGGTGCAGGCGCTACGGGACGGTGTCGGGCAGTTGCTGAGCCGGGCACAGGAGGCCGGCGCCGTGCGCGAGGACGTGCAACTCGACACGGTCGTCGCGCTGCTGACCAGCGCGTGCCAGGGCGCCGTGCAGGCGGCCTGGGACCAGGATCTGCAGCGGCGCACGCTCGGCGTGATCTTCGACGGATTGCGGACACAGCGACGACGCGAATAAGGATTCCGGAAGGTGGCCGTGGGCAGAAAACGTCGTTATAGCAGCGGTTTCTGCCCACGGCCTCGGGTGTCATTAGCCAAAACCCAATTTCGGTCATGCTAAGGCCGTCCGAATGCTATTCATGTTCGCGGCGGCCGGCCGAAATGCCGACCGCAGGCGGCCGAGATGCCGGGCGTTTTGCCTCTCCGGGGTCTTTCGGCCCGGACCGAGGCTCGACGGCCGGCATCTCGGTTTCGGCGGCGGGTTAACTCGCTTCCGGGTAGGCCGTGGCCTGGTACTGGTCGTCCAGGCGCTCAGCCAGGTCGGCCCGCTCGTAGCCGCGGAAGACCAGGCCGATCTGGGTAATCAGGTGCTGGCGGTGCTCGGGAGGCAGTTCGGCCACGAACGTCTCGATGATCTGCGCGATGTGATCGCCCTGCCCGAGGTCGGCTTCGCGGCCGTCCAGCAGGGCCACCGCGTTCTCCAGGTTCTGCGTTTTCTCACCGAGTTGCAGCAGTTTCTCGGGGTCGTTGTTCAGCCACCACAGGCGCGCCATCTGGGGGCTGGCCAGAAAATGATCGCGCAGGAAAGCGAACCGCCTGGCCTCTTCCCTTTGCTGCTCGCGCGCGAGCGTGGTGTCCTGGATCAACTGCTCGCGGCGGGTGGCGAGTTCGGTGGCGGCGGGCTCGGCGCGCAGGTCCGCGTAGAAGTTGTCGAAGGTGACGCCGAGGTCGTTCATCTGGCGGACCCGGTACAGGGCGATGGTCACCGCGCTGCTGGCTTCCGCGGAGCGCAGCGCGGAGAAACGACAGCTCACGTCGCCGGCCACTTCGGTGAGCCGCTGATGCACGTGCGCGCTGGCCAGGGGGCCCCGCGGCCCGAGTGCCCCGTAGCCGAAGACGGCCGCCTCGAAGAACGCGCCTTCGAGATCGCTCGGCAGGCGGGCGTGGTACTCGACGGGCATTAGTTCATTGCTCTCGCGTCGGCCCCCGAAGACGGCAAAACGTGCTCCCAGCGAATCCTTGTTCAGCCGTGCCACTGGTTACTCTCCTTGGATGCGATGTTGGATGCGTGGTCCGGCGGGCGGCGTGGCGGCGATCTCGCGGCGGCGCTCCCCCTGGGCTTAGGCGCCAGGGCCAGGGCCAGGTGCAGGTGCGAACGCCCGCGACCAGATAAGGCAATGACGACCAGCGCATCTGATGCCGTGCTACGCATATCGTCACCGCTCGGTTCAGGGACGCCTTCTCTAGTGTCACGGCCGGAAAAGGGGCTGTAAATATCCGGTAAATATCTAGACATCATTAACGCGGCAGCGGCGTGGCCGCAATCCGCCGTCCGGGCCTGGCCGCGCGGGAAGGGCCGCCCGGAGCCCTAACTCGGATCCCGCACAATGCGGGCATTGGCGGTCACAATAACGGTTCGTGCGATAACCGTGGGCAACGTCTGGACAGAGTGGTTCGGGGGACTCGCCGCCAGCGCGCGGCGAGCGTGACCGCTATCGGGGGCAGATGTGGCGACCGAATCTACATGCCGACCAGTTGCGCCAGCGTGGCCTTGGCCAGGGTTTCGGTGGCGAGTGTGGACGCGGGGTCGAGGGCCAGTTCGCCGAGGATCGCGATGGCCTCGGCCCGCTCGCGGCGCTGGTCGAGGATGAGAGCCCGGTTGATCAGCAGGATGCCCCTGGTCTCCGGGTCGGGGTCGGCCTCGAGGCCGCGCGTGATCGCGTGCAGGCGCTCGTCGGGGTCGTCGAGCAGGGCCGACAACTCCTTCCAGGCCGGGCCGAACGCGGGATAGGCGTCGACCATGGTCTCGAGCACGGCCTTCTTCTGCGCGGCGTCGTCGAGCCATTCCAGCGCGGTGAACGTCCGGCTGAACCCCGCGGGCAGCGCCCCGGCGTGCTCCTGGCGCAGGCAGTCCAGCGTGGTCTTGCAGGTGAAAAAGCCGCGCGGGGCCATCAGGTCGACCTCCGCGTAGAGTTCCTCGGCCGCCTCGGTATCACCCTGGAGCAGGTAGGTGAACGCCGCGTCGTAGATCGGGTAGGGCCAGTCGGGCGCGAGCGCCCGGGCGCGGTCGAGGAACACCAGCGCGCTCCGGTAGTCGCCGCGGGCGCCGGCCAGCCGGGCCTCCTGGTGCAGTTGCACCGCCTCGCCGGGCACGGTCCCGGCGTCGGCGATCTCCCAGCCCACCTGCCCGCTGAAGCCTTCCAGGTCCCGCGCGGTCAGCTCGCGGCCGGCCGCGTCCCGGAACACGAAGCTCTCGGCCATGCCACCAAGGCTCCCACGGCGAGGGCCTACGGCACCTGCGGCACGACCTCGGCGGCCAGGCGTTCCATCTGCTCGGCGTCGTCGAACAGCGCGTTGAGCAAGATCAGCCCGGCGCCGGCGTCCGCGAGTGCTGCGGGATCGAGATCGCGAATCGCACCCGTCGAGCCTAGCCGCCAGCCGGGCTACCCGCCGGACGGGCCCGCCGGACGGGCTACCTGCCGGACGGGCTACCTGCCGGACGGGCTACCCGCCGGACGGGCTAGCCGCCCGGTTGCTGGTCGGCGATGAGCGCCTCGGCCGACCCGGCGTACAGCGGCAGGCCCGCCGCGCGCGCCCACCGGCGGACCTCGGTGGCGATCGCCACGCCCGCGGCGGCCTGGCCCTCGGCGAGGGCGAGGTGGGCGAGCAGGAGTTGCTGGGCGAGCACGCCGCAGACGTTCCCGGCGGCGGCCCAGACCTCGGCCGAGCGTTCCCATTTGGCGCGCGCCCCGGCCAGGTCGCCCGCTCCCTCGTCGTGGTCGCCCAGGTGCCGCAGCGCCTCGCCGGTGAGGTAGCCGTCGCCGGCCTGCTCGCCCGCCGCCAGGGCCTGCTCGAACCAGCGCCGGGCGCCGTCGCGGTCGCCGATCAGGTTGTCGGCGATGACCCCGCGGTAGAACGCGGCCCACCCCCCGCGGCCCTGGTCACCGGCCCCGGGCAGCAGCGCCTCGGCCTGACCGGCGAGGGCGGCCAGGCGGGCGGGGTCGCGGCCCTCGGGGCCGAACCGAGGCGTCGCGTCCGTCCCGACCAGTTCCCGGTCGTACTCGGCCTGCAGCGTGAGGAAGTCCAGGTCCCAGCGGTCCGCGGGGCTCGCGTCCCCGGCGGCGGTCGCGGCGGCTTCGGCGGCCGGCGTGCCGGCGGCGGGCTCGGCGACGCTCTCGGCAACCGTCCCGGCGGGGGCCTCGGCGACGCTCTCGGCAACCGACTCGACAATCGTCTCCGCGGCGGCTAGTGCGTCCGGCGCCCAGCGCGGGCCCAACGTGCGGAAGTCGTGGTGAACCGCGGTGGCCGCGGCCGCCAGCGCGAGCCGCCGGGCCGTCGCGCCGCCGGGCCCGCTGGCCTGCGCGGAGGCCAGCAACTGGCGCGCGGTGTCCCAGCGCCCGGCCAGGGTCAGGGCGGCGGTCGCGGCGAGGATCTCGCCGGCGGCGACCGGGATGCGCGCGAGATCCGCGCCCGAGGCGGTCGCCGCGCCCGGGAGCGCCGCCCGCCCGCTGTCGATCATCTGGCCCGTCATGCGCCGCAGATTACTTCGTCGGAGAAATTTCGTCTATCGAAGTAATTTCGCCGTAGGCTGGCGCTGTGAAAGACGTGATCGACGACCACATCGCGCTGTGGTCCCGGGAACTGCCGACGCTGGACCCGCGGGTCGAGGGCATCGTGACCCGGATGAGCTGGCTGGACCGCCACCTGAAGGCCCGGCTCGAACAGGCCCTGGCTGGCCAGGGGCTGAAGATGTGGGAGTTCAAGACCCTGCACATCCTGCGCCGCGGCGGTGCGCCGTACCAGGCGTCCGCCACCGAACTGGCCGACGCCCTCAGCCTCTCGCCGGCCGCGATGACCAAGCGCCTGGACAACCTGGAAGCCGGCGGCCTGCTGCGCCGCAGCCACGACGCCGCCGACCGGCGCCGGGTGCTGATCACGCTCACCGACGCCGGCCTGCGCGTGTGGGGAAACACCATCAGCCTGCAGGACCAGGTCGAAAAGGAACTCCTCGCCGCCCTCGGACCGAGTGAGCAGGACCGGCTGATCAGGCTGCTGCGTCGGCTCGTCGTCGCCGCCAGCCCGGAAAATCTTCAGCCATAACGCGGCTCCCCAGCCGGCCGCCGTTCCCCGCCCCCGGTCTGGCGACCGGGTCCTTCCGCGGCTTCCGGGCCGGCCGCCGTTCCCCGCCCCGGTCTGGCGGACGGGGGAAGGGGTGCGGGGTCGGACGGGGGAAGGACGCGGGCGGGGTGCGTCGCGGCCGGCTGTCGGTAGCGGGTGTCACAGTCGGCGGTCGGCACGCGGGTGCTGTGGTCGGCTACGCGGCGGGCGGGCGCTGTGGTCGGCTACGCGGCGGGTGGGCGCTGTGGTCGGCCACGCGGCCGGCCGGCGGGCGTCGCGGCCGGGCGCCGATAATGGGTCACGTGATGATCTTGCGACCGGACGGGCTGGCCGCCTTAGCCGAGGGGTACGGGCCGCTGTTCGCCCGCGCGGCGGGCGTGTTCGGCGCCGACGAACGGGTCTGCGGCACGTGGGTGCACGGGGCCCTGGCCCGGGGTGACGCCGACGCCGGGTCCGACCTGGATATCTCACTCGCGGTGCGGGACGAGGACCTGGCCGGCTTCGCGGCGCAGTGGCAGCAATGGCAACTTCCCGGTCGTGGTCGTGCACGACGACTGGCTCCTGGGGGTGATCGCCGTGCAGCAGGTGCAGCTTTTCCTGTACCAGTTGTTCGCCGAGTCCAACAAGCCCATGCCGCCGTCCGGGCCCAAGCAGTGGAGCCACAAGCTGACCGGGTACCAGCGCCGGGTGCTCGAAGGCCTGCCCGTGGCCGCGCCGGATCAGCGGTCGGTCACGGCGGCGCGGGAGGCCGCGCTCGCGGTGTTCTTCCGGTCCCGCCGATCGCACGGCGGGGCGGCGTCCCCTGGCCCGCGGCGCTCGAAGCGGGCGTCCGGTCCTACCTCGACGGTCAGGGGCTCCCGCTGCCGCCGCCCGGCCCCGCCGCCCCCGCCCCGGGTCTGGCTGGGGAGTCCTGACCGCTGGCCCGCGTCCTAGATGAACCCGGCGAGCCGGTAGAGGACCAGGGACGCGGCCACGGCGACGTTCAGGCTCTTGCCCGAGCCGATCATCGGGATCTCGACCGCCGCGTCCAGCAGGTCGAGGGCCTCGGGCGGGATGCCGGTCTGCTCGTGCCCGAGCACGGCGATCGTGCGCTGGCGGGCGGCGGGCAGATCGCCCAGGCGGATCGCCTCCTCGGCCAGTTCCACCCCGACGATGCGCGATCCGGCCGTACGCTGCTCGGCCAGCCACGCGCACGCATCGCGCCCGGTCCAGTGCACGCAGGCCGGGCGGCGCAGCGTGTTTCCCTTCGCTAACGCGTCGGGCACCCACGGCAGCCGCGGCACGGCCAGGCACGCGCCGACCGCGTCACACGTGCGCAGCAGCGTCCCGAGGTTCACGCCGTGCAGCGGCCACAACGGGGCGACGATGATGTGATCCCAGCACTGGTGGCGGCGATAACGCCGTTGGCGGGCAATGTCCCGGCGGGACCTGACCCGGATCTGCGGCCCGCTCACGGGCCGATCACGGCCCCCAAACACGAGCCATTCAGGGACTCGACACCGGAACGGGACTTCGTATCACTCATCGGCAGGGTGCTTCGCGGCGCACCAGGGCCATCACCGAAAACGGACTGATTTCCAGTGTAACCACGCGGACCGGCCCCAGGCCCGGTGCGCGCGGGGGCGGGAGGAGCCTGACGCGGCGCCGGTAACGCCCGTTTTCATGATCTGGGTCGATGACGTGCGATATGCGCGCGCGAATAACCCAGAAGTAAACGGCGGCTATTTTCCTTGCGCCACGTTCGCCACGGTGCCTGCGCCGCCCGCGTTGCGGTGCGAAGATGTCGCGGCCCGGAAGAAAAGGGGCCGCAGGAGGCGGCCGAGCAGGTTCATGGCGCGCACGCCGACCGGGCGCCGTTCCTGGCGCGGGCAGTAGTGCACGAAGTCGAAACCCAGCCGCCAGGCCCAGATGCCGTCGGTGGCCAACTGGTCCCCGACGACCGCGCCCGGATGCGGAAGAGCGCGGTAGGCGTCGGCCTGGAATGGCTTGTGCGCGGACGCCACGTAAAAGCTCTTCGCGCCATTACGCGCGTCTGCGACTGAGCCGAGCCTTTGCGAATTGGTGACGAAACCAACAAACGCCAGCCCGGGAATGGACGAGATTTTGCTCACCCAGCGCTCAAGGCCCTTGACCAGCTCGGGTGGCCCGGTGTCCCAGCGGGCCACCAGCGGCTCGACGTCGAAGATTACGGTCTTGGGCGATAGTTCGCTGACATAGGCGAAGAGCTCGTCCTGGTCGTCGAAACAAATGTAGTCGGCCTTCATTGACTCGCTGCCCCCGATTGCGTCCCGTGCAAGCATCTATGAAACTCTGCACAGGATGATTTCCCGCCGGACAGCGCAGCGTAACTTCGAGGAAGTATCTGCTTAACCCGGCATGAGATTCGGCATACGCGCCGGTTACATCCGTCGGCCCGCTCAGAGGCTGTCGATGACGGCCTTGGCTTCCCGCAGGCCCACGCCGGTCAGTTCCCGGTAACGCTTGATGGCACGAATCCTCTGGTCGGCCGCGAGCAGTTCAATGACGTCGGCCGGGATGTCGTCGCGCGATGGCGTGCCGAGCCGGGCCCTGAGCCCCGCGCGCTCGCTGCGCCGCCGCTCCCGCCCGGCGACCCAGAATCCCGCGCCGATCGGCACGATGACACAGCACAGCAGGACCCATCGCCTGGCGGGGATGGCGATCGCCTCGGCGCAGAGCCCGACATCGATAACGATAACCAGAGCGATGAGCCAGATCTGGCCGCTTCTCCGGGCACGCATGAAGGAAGCATAAACCGGGATTAGCCGCCGATCGACTCCAGGGCGCCGATCAGGTCGCTGGTCAGGTCCTCGGCCGACTCGAGCCCGACCGAGAGCCGGACCAGGTTGGCGGGCGGGGCGAACTCCGACCCCGAGGTCGAGGCGTGCGTCATCTGGAGCGGCAACGAGATCAGCGACTCGACCGCGCCCAGCGACTCGGCGAGCGTGAAAATCTGCACCGAGTTGCAGACGTGTATGGCCGCGTCCTCGCCGCCGGCCAGCGTGAACGAGATCATCCCGCCGAACTTGGACATCTGCCGGGCGGCGAGTTCGTGGTTCGGGTGGGTCTCCAGACCCGGGTAGTACACGCGCTCTACCGCGGGGTGGGTGGTCAGGGTGCGGGCCAGGCTGAGCGCGGTCGCGGACTGCTGCGAGACCCGGACCGCCAGTGTCTGGATGCCCCGCAGCGTGAGCCAGGCGTCGAACGGGGACGGCACGGCGCCGGTCGAGTTCTGGTGGAACCGGATCGCGTCGCCGATCGCGTCGTCACGGAGGATCACCGCGCCGCCGATCACGTCGCTGTGCCCGGCCAGGTACTTGGTGGTCGAGTGCACGACGATGTCGGCGCCCAGGTCGAGCGGCCGCTGCAGGTACGGCGAGGCGAACGTGTTGTCCACGACGAGCAGCGCGCCCTCGCTGTGCGCCAGGCTGGCCAGCGCGTTGATGTCGGCCAGCGCGAGCAGCGGGTTCGTGGGCGTCTCGCACCAGATCAGCTTGGTCTGGCCGGGCCTGATGAGCTCCCGCACGCGATCGAGGTCGACCAGGGGCGCGGCACCGTACGACAGGCCCCAGCGCCGGAGGACCTTGTCGACCAGCCGGTACGTCCCGCCGTAGACGTCGTTCGGGATGATCACGTGGTCGCCCGGCTGGCACAGCGTGCCCAGCACCGCGTCCCCGGCGGCCATGCCGGAGGGGAACGCGATCGCGGTCTGCCCGTTCTCCAGCACGGCCAGGCGCTCCTCGAGGCGGGTCCGCGTCGGGTTGGCCGTGCGCCCGTACTCGTACCCGGCGTGCGGCTGGCCCACCGCGTCCTGCGCGAACGTCGACGCGGTGTAGATGGGCGGCACTACCGCGCCCGTCGCCTCGTCCGGGCCGAAACCTCCGTGTATGGCCAGCGTCTCGAAGGACGCCGCCTTCAGGACATCCGCCTCTGGCCCCAGAGTGCGGACGGGATGCGTGGCGTCAGTGCCCCTAGTGTCAGACATGCATGCATGTTACGGGGGTTCCGCGGGTCCCGCGGCCAGGCTCACCTGCTCGTACGCCCCAGTTCACCGGCCGGGGAGCCGGGCGAGACCGGGCTGTTCCGGGCCGTGCGGGATGTCAAACGTCTCCTCGCCGGTGCGCAGCAGCCGCAGCACCACGCCGGCCGGGTAGTCCGGGCTGTGCACCAGCATGCCCGGCCGGGGCGAGGCGCCGAGGGTGAAGATGCCGCCGCCGAACTCGGTCGCGGTGATCGAGGGCAGCAGCAGCGACACCGCGATTCCGTCTTCGGCCAGTTCCTGGCGCAGCACGCCGCTGAGCATGTTGACCGCCGACTTGGTCGACGCGTACGCGCCGACGCCGACGGCGACGCGCCGGGTGGTGCCGGAACTGATGTTCACGATCCGCCCGAAACCCTGCTCCCGCATGGCGGGCAGCACCGCTTGCGTCACCGCCAGCAGGCCGACCACGTTAAGCCGCAGAACCTGTTCGAACTCGGCCAGGTCCACCTGGGCGAGTGGCCCGTGCATGCTGACGCCGGCGTTGTTCACCAGCCCGTCGATCCGCTGGTGCCGGTCGAGGGCGGCGGCCACGAGGTCGCGCACCTGCGCCGGGTCGGTCACGTCGGTGGGCACGGCCAGTGCCCCGCCGAGTTCTTTGCTCAACGCGGCGAGGCGGTCGGCCCGGCGCGCGGCCAGCACCGGATGGGCCCCGGCGGCGTGCAGCAGGCGCGCCGTGGACGCGCCGATGCCGGAGGACGCACCGGTGACGATCACTGACTTGCCGGCCAGGTCGATGAAATCGGTCATGCGCCAACGTATAGCAGGCCGGAGTAGGGTGCGCGGACGTGGGTGAGGCTGAGTTTCTGCGCGCGACGCGCGCCTCTTATGACGCCGTGGCGGCCGGATACGCCGAGCGGTTCGAAGGCGAACTGGTGGCCAAGCCGCTGGACCGGGGGATCCTCGCCGGGTTCGCCGAACTGGTGCGCGCGGGCGCCCTGGGGCCGGTCGTTGATGTCGGGTGCGGGACCGGGCGGGTCACGGCCTGGCTGAGCGAGCGGGGCGTGGACGTGTCCGGGATCGATCTGTCGCCGCAGATGATCGAGCAGGCCCGGCGCCTGCACCCGGGCCTCCGGTTCGAAGTGGGCTCCATGCTGGCCCTGGACCTGCCGGACGGGGCGCTCGGCGGCGTCCTGGCCTGGTACTCGACCATCCATGTTCCGGACGAGCTGCTGCCCGGGGTGTTCGCCGAGCTTCGCCGGGTGCTGGTGCCGGGCGGGCTGGTGCTGCTGGGGTTCCAGGCCGGTGACGAGTCGCTGCACCGGACCGAGGCGCTGGGTCATGCGATCTCGCTGGACTTCCACCACCGCCAGCCGGACCAGGTCGCGCGGCTGCTGGACCAGGCCGGGCTGGAGGTGCGGGCCCGGATGCTGCGCGAGCCCGACGACGGCGGCGAGTTCACCGAGCGGACGCCGCAGGCGTTCGTCCTGGCCCGCAAGCCCGGCGCCGCCCACCCGGCGGCCCAGTAGCGGCATATCGGCGCGGACGGGTGCCGCTCAGCGGGTCTCGGCCTGGGCCAGGTAGCCGTCGACCAGGGCGGCGGTGAAGTCGGGCGGGACCGGCTGGCGGGTGACCAGGACGCGGTAGTAGACCGGGCCGGCAAGCTGGTCGATGGCCAGGTCGATGTCGGTGTCCCCGACCAGTTCGCCGCGGTCGCGGGCGCGCAGGAACGGCGCCCGGTCGCGGGCGCGCGGGCGGGCCATGACGTCGGACTCGAACCGGGCCGCCACGGCCGGGTCGTGCTGGGCCTGGCCGGCCAGGGCGCGCAGCACCGCCCCGGCGTCGGTGCCGCTCAGGAACGCGGCTAGCTGGCCGAGGTGATCGCGCAGGTCGCGGCCGAGGTCACCGTGATCGGGCTCGGTGAAGTACTCGTCCGCGTCCGCGGTGAGCGCGTCGAAGAGGATGTCGGTCTTGGACGACCACCAGCGGTAGATGGTCTGCTTGGCCACACCGGCCCGCGCCGCGATGCCCTCGATCGTGACGCCGGCGAACCCGCGCTCGACCAGCAGGTCGTCGGCCGCTTCCAGGATCGAGATCCGGGCCTCCTCACTGCGCCCGTGCCGGTTTCCGTGATGGCGGGACTCGGCTGAGGGCGCCGGGGCCGGCCCCGGCGGGCGGAGCATGGCGCCCGTTTGGCCCGGGGTGGCCACATCGCGGTCTGGCATGCGTTAAGGATAATTGGTCTTGTCTAGACGCAACGTTGCGTCTATTCTAGGGGCATGACCAACACCCTCGCATCCCCCCGGGTGCAGAACGTGCTCGGCCGGCTGTTCGCCGCGGCGGACAAGGACGACGACCGCCGGCCCTCGCTGGCGCCGGGCTACCGCGACGCGCCCGCGGCCGAGCGCTCCGAGGCGGCGCAGGACCTGTACATCCCGATCTCGGCCGAGGCCGGGCAGTTGCTTTACGCGCTCACGCGGGCCGCCCGGCCGCAGACCGTGGTCGAGTTCGGCACCTCGTTCGGCATCTCGACCATCTACCTCGCCGCCGCGGTCACCGACAACGGGGCCGGCCGCGTGATGAGCACCGAACTGAGCCAGCGGAAGGTCGATGCGGCCACGGCCAACCTGGCCGAAGCCGGGGTCGGCGGGGCCGTGACGATCCTGGCGGGCGACGCGCTGGAGACCCTCGCCGACGTCGCAGGACCGGTCGGGCTCGTGCTGCTCGACGGGTGGAAGGACCTCTGCCTGCCCGTGCTGCGCCTGCTGGAACCCCGGCTCGCGCCGGGCGCGCTGGTCGTGGCCGACGACATCACGTTCGCGAGCATGGCCGAGTACCTCGACTACGTGCGCGACCCGGCCCACGGTTACGTGACCGTCGCGTTCCCGGTCGAGGACGGCATGGAGGTCAGTTGCTGGACCGGCCGCTAGGTTTTGGCTGGTCCCTGCCGTCTGAGCTGGGCCGGCCGCTAGGCCCGCTCCTCCCCGGCCTGCCGCCGCAACTGGGCGGCCTTGGTGGTCAGGTAGTTGCGTTCGGGGATGCTCAGGGTGGCCTTCGCGGCCGCGTCGTAGTGGGCGATCGCCGCGGCGGTCTCGCCCAGCAGTTCGCGCAGGTGGGCCCGTACCGCGTCGAGGCGGTAGTGACCGGGCAGCCGCTCGTCGAGCGGTTCCAGCAGTTTGAGGCCGGCGGCCGGCCCGCGGACCATCGCGGCGGCCACGGCCCGGTTGAGGGCGACCATCGGGTTGCCGGTCAGGCGCTCGAGCACCCCGTACAGGGCGAGGATCTGCGGCCAGTCGGTGTCCTCGGCCCGGGCCGCCTCGTCGTGCAGGGCGGCGATCGCGGCCTGCAGCGCGTAGTCACCGGGCGGGCCCTGGGACACGGCCCGTACCGCGAGGGCCACGCCTTCGGTGATCCGCGGCTGGTCCCATTCGCGGCGGTCCTGCTCGGCCAGCGGGATGAGCTCGCCCGCGGGCCCGGTGCGGGCCGCGCGCCGCGCCTCGGTCAGCAGCATCAGCGCCAGCAGCCCGGTGACCTCGGCGTCGCCCGGCAGCATGCCGTGCACGGCCCGGGTCAGCCGGATGGCCTCGGCCGAGAGGTCGCGGCGGTGCAGGTTCGGCCCGGCGGTGCTGACGTAGCCCTCGTTGAAGATCAGGTACAGCACGTGCAGCACCGAGCGCAAGCGTTCTTCTCGCTCGTCGCCCGCGGCGGGCATGGCGAATCTGGCGCCCGATGCCTTGATGCGCTGCTTGGCCCGGCTGATGCGCTGCGCCATCGTCGCCTCGGGCACCAGAAACGCGCTGGCGATCTCGGCCGTGGTCAGGCCGCCCACCGCGCGCAGCGTCAGCGCGATGGCCGAGGCCGGTGTCAGCACGGGGTGGCAGCATAGGAACAGCAAGGTGAGCGTGTCGTCCTGGGCTGCTGTTTCCGGGGGCGCGGGCTCGGCCGCGACCGTCTGCTCCCGGCGGCGCCGGGCCTGGTCGCTGCGGATCTGGTCGGTCAGCCGCCGGGTCGCGGCCTGCAGCAGCCAGCCGCGCGGGTTGTCCGGGACCCCGTCGTCCGGCCAGTGCGCGGCCGCCGCGATCAGCGCCTCCTGCACCGCGTCCTCGGCGGTGTCGATGCCGCCGTAACGGCGCAGGAGCACGCCGAGGACCTGCGGCGCCAGGCGGCGCAGCAGGTCCTCGAGTTCTGGGCTGCGGTTCATGAGGCGGGG
>DATAVV010000075.1:0-9806 GCA_036267555.1 Streptosporangiaceae bacterium
CGGAACGCGGCCAGCACCGACGCGCGGGCCGCGGTGTGCGCGGACTCGGCCTGCTCCAGGACGCGCAGGCACTCGGCCTGCTCGCCGGCGGTCAGCGCCGCCGCGTCCGTGCCGGCCAGCCACGCCAGCGCGGCCCGGGCCATCGCGGCCGCCTTGGTGGCGGTCGCGGGCGCGGGCGCCGGGGCGGCACCGGGGGCGGGCTGGCCGGGTAAGCACATGACCTGAGTAGCCTCCTCGAGGCTCAGTCTTCGATTGCTAGTTCGATACTACCAACACGGCCCGACAGTTCTCGGCATGCTGTGACACGGCCAGAAATGATTACTGAATTACTTCTCGTCAAGCCTTGAGGATCTGAGGTGCCCGGGCAACCACGCACGTGCTGACGGCCTCAGACCGTAGCTGTCGGCCCGTTATTCGCGTGTTCACGCTGACGACCTCGCAGCGCGGGGTCCACGGGATGACTAGTCGGGAGGCACGAGCGGGAGGGAGGCGTCGTCGCGCAGGAACACCGGGACGCGGTCGAGCGGCGCGGCCACGGTGACCTCCTGCCCGCCGTCGTAGCGCGTGCCGGTCCACGGATCGGTCCAGTGGCTGCCCGCGGGCAGGTATGCCTGCCGCTCGCGGGCCCGGTAATGCGTCACCGGGGCGACGAGCAGCGACGGGCCGAACATGAACGTGTCCTCGGCCGCCCAGGATCGCGGGTCGCCGGGGAAGTCCACGAAGGCCGGGCGCATGGGCGGCAGGCCCTCGGTGTGGGCCACGCGCATCTGCTCCATCACGTACGGCCGCAGCCGCTCCCGAAGCCGCAGCACGTCCCGGATGCGGGCGAACGCCTCCGGGCCGAACGACCAGACCTCGTTGGGCCCGCCGGTCTGGTCAAGACCGAACGGCATCCTCGGCTCCCGGAACCCGTGCAGCCGGAACAGCGGGCAGAACGCGCCGTACTGGAACCAGCGCACGATCAGTTCGCGGAACTCGGGGTCGTCGGGGTCCCCGCCGTGGAACCCGCCGATGTCGGTAGTCCACCAGGGCAGGCCGCTGAGCGCGGTGTTGAGCCCGGCCCTGACCTGCGCGCGCAGCGAGGCGAAGTCGGCGGCGATGTCGCCGGACCACAGCGCGGCGCCGTAGCGCTGGCTGCCGGCCCAGGCCGACCGGACCAGGCTGATCACCTCGGTCCTGCCCTCCGCGAGCATCCCCTCGTAAAAGGCACGGGCGTGTTCGCGCGGGTACAGGTTGCCCACCTGCAGGCCGGGACCGGCCTCGTAGCGCAGGTTAGCCTGGAAGCCGGGCCGCAGTTCCGGCTCGCACGCGTCGAGCCACCACGCGTCGATGCCGTAGGGGAGCAGGTAGTTCTGCCGGACGCGGCTCCACACGTACTCGCGGGCCTCGGCGCTGGTGGCGTCGTAGAACGCGACGCCCACGTCCGCGGCGACGCCCTTGTCCGGCCAGTTGGCGTGCGCGAGCGGGCCGTACTCGGTGCCGATCAGCAGGCCGCGCTCGGCCATCTCGGCGTAGTTCTCGCTGAGCGGGCTCACCGACGGCCAGACCGAGACCATGAGCCGCACGCCCATCTCGCCCAGTTCCGCGACCATCGCGGCCGGGTCGGGCCACTCGGCCGGGTCGAACTTCCAGTCGCCCAGGTGCGTCCAGTGGAAGTAGTCGCTGACGATGACCGACAGCGGCAGCCCGCGCCGGTGGTACTCCCTGGCCACGGCCATCAGCTCGTCCTGGGTGCGGTAGCGCAGCTTGCACTGCCAGAACCCGGAAGCCCAGTCGGGCAGCATCGGCGCGTGACCGGTGGCGTCGGCGTAGCGGCGCAGGAGGTCGGCGGGCGGTCCCGCGGTGATCCAGTAGTCGATCTGGCGTGCGCTGTCGGCCACCCAGCGGGTCCCGGTGGTGGCCAGCTCGACCCGGCCGATCGCCGGGCTGTTCCACAGCAGCCCGTAGCCCCGGCTGGACAGCAGGAACGGGATGCTCACCTCGGCGTTGCGCTGGTGCAGGTCGAGCACGGCGCCCTTCTGGTCCAGGAGCCCGTGGCCGTGCTGGCCCAGCCCGTAGAGGCGTTCGCCGTCGTAGGCGCGGAACCGCTGCTCCAGCCGGTGGCAGCCGTTGCCCGTGGGGGTGAACAGCCGCGGCCCCGGCCACCAGGGGTGAATGGGTTCCTCGGCGAGCAGTTCCTCGCCGGTGGCGGTCCTGGTGAACCGCAGCACCGGCTGCCGGAAGTCCCCGCCCTCGCTGACCGTAACGGTGAGATCGCCGTTGACCAGCTGCGCCGTGCCGTTCTCGATCTTGATCTGGGTGTCGTCGGAGGCGGCGGGCTCGAGCAGCGCGCCGGGCAGGTCGTCGGCGACCGGGCCGAGCGCCGCGCGGACCCGGATCGCATCGGGGCCCCAGGGCTCGATGCGGAGGATCTCAGGCCCGCAACTGCACTCGAGGGCGGCGGCCTGCTCGCGGAAGCGGTTCACGGTGCTCCTTGCACGTGGGCGGCGCGGCGCCGGGGCCGCGGCGCGGATCGGCTCTGGCTCAGCGGCTCGCTGGCGCTGTGCTGCCGCGGACGGTGAGCTCGGGAGGTAGCAGGACCAACTCGTGCCCGTCGAACGGCCGGCGCATCAGCAGTTCGACGGCCCACCGGCCCATGTCCTCGGCCGGGATCCGGACCGAGGTCAGCCGGGGCGAGGTCTGCTCGGCCACCTGATCGGGACACAGCGCGACCACCGACATGTCTTCGGGAACCATCCGCCCGGTGGTGCGCAGCACGCTCAGCAGAGGCGGGATGACCGATTCGTTCTGAACAATAAGACCCGTGGTACCCGGGCGGTCCTCCAGGATCCGGGTGATCGTGCCGGCTGCGGCCTCGTGGCTGGCCTGGCACGGACGGTGCACCACGCGCACGCCGCGTGCGACGGCGCTGGCCTTGACCCCGTCCAGCGTCCGCTCGGCGAACCCGCTGCGGCGCCGGTACACCGCCTCGGCCTCGCCGATGAACGCCACCTCGCGGTGGCCGAGGCCCGCCAGGTGCTCCACGCACCGGGCGCCGGCCGCGGCGAAGTCCAGGTCGACGCAGGCCAGGCCCCGGGCGTTGGCGGGGACCCCGATCAGCACCGCGTCGATGCCCACGTCGCGCAGCATCGGGATGCGGTCGTCGTCCATGCTCACGTCCATGAGGATCATGGCGTCGGCCCGCGCGGTGACCGCGACCCGGCGGATGCCCTCGGGGCCCTCCTCGTTGGTCAGCAGCAGCACGTCGTGGCCGAACCGGCGCGCGGTCGTGGTCACCGCGATCGCGATCTCCATCATCACCGGGACGTAGAGGTCGCCGCGGAGCGGGACCACGAGCGCGATGATGCTCGACCGGCTGCTGGCCAGGGCGCGCGCGCCGGCGTGCGGATGGTAGTTGAGCAGTTCGATGCTGTGCTCGACCCGGCGCCGGGTGGCCGTGGACACCGACCGCTTGCCGCTGAGCACGTAGGAGACCGTGCTGGCGGCGACCCCCGCGTGCCGGGCCACGTCGGCGAGCGTCGCCATGGTGAACCTCCCCTGACTCCCGGTCCCGTGGGTGTGCGCCTGGCCGTGCGCTCGTCTTTCGAAGCGCTTCGACAAGGGCTGGTGCCCAGCCCGAGCAGGGCACCGATAGAGCCGACGGGCCTCCCGGTGGCTCACGATATCACCGGCCGATTCGCCCATCCGGCGGGATTTCCGCTGGTCTAAGCCGAAGCGCTTCACGTGGTTGCCTCCAGGGTGACCCGCACGGGTGTTCCCGCCGGGAGGTCCAGGCGCCAGGTACCGGGCCTGAACGCGGCGGGCACGGCCGTGTTGGCGACGCCGGCGACCCAGTCGGCGGCGGCGGTGCGGCAGGTGAGCTCGACCTGCTGGCGGATCCGCGACCGCAGCGCGGCCTTGACCAGGCCGGCCGGCAGGTCCCAGGTCAGGTCCACGGCCACGCCGGCCAGGGTCCGGGCGCCGCGCAGCCGGCCCGCGGGCAGGAAGCCGGGCAGGGCCGGCAGCAATTCCACCCGGGCGGGGCGCCCGGCGCGGGGCGGCAGCGAGTCGACGAGCATTTCCAGGAGCAGGCCCGGCAGCGCGCACGCGGCGTCGGCGTTGTAGACGGAGAGGTCCGGGTAGTGGCTGCTCATCAGCGAGCGGAAGAAGAAGCCGCCGCCGGTGAGCGCCGCGAGCTTGCGGCCGGCCAGCCCGGCGTCGCGCAGCCGCGCCGCGGCCAGGGCCTGGTGCAGGTGGCCGTGCGCGGCCCCGTTCTCGGAGGTGCGCAGGCGCAGCGCCTGGCGGGCCGCGGCGGCCAGTTCCGGGGTGTCGTCCACGGTGATCTCGTGCAGGGGCCAGACCGGGTACAGGTGGCTGACGTGGCGGTGGTCGTAGGAGTCGGGCAGCGGCGGGCCGCCGGGCGGCCAGGCCCATTCGGCCAGCGCGCCGTCGGAGTTGACCTGGTAGGAGGGCAGCCTGGCCAGCAGCGCGCGCCAGCGCCGCGGGCCGCGGTCGGGGCCGTCCGCCGAGGCGGCCCCGTGGTTGGCGGTGCTGTGGTTGGCGGCGCTGTGGTTGCCCGCCGCGCGCCAGTCGCAGGCCGCGGTCAGCGCGTGCCGGGCCGCGGCGATGTCCATCGTGGCGTTGACCGCGGCCTCGCTCCAGCCCGCCGGGCGGTTCTCCGGCGAGTACGAGGGGATCAGCATCAGGCCGGCGTCGTCGCCGGGGTGGGCCGCGACCAGGAAGTCCTCGTAGAACCGGGCCAGCTCGAGCAGCGCGGGCGCGACCCGCTCGCGATGGAAACGTATGTTTCCAGAGGCGTGCACGTAGTCGAGCAGCGGCACCAGCAGCCAGTCCGCCCCGGCGGTCCACATCTGGTGCGGGTAGGCCGGCCCGAAGTGCCGGTTCAGGCCGCTGCTGCCGTCGGTGTGCGCGGGGGCCAGGATGCCGCGCGTGCCGAACAGGCGCGCGGCGTTGACCCGCCAGTCGGCCAGTTGCGCGGTGACCAGGTCGGCCAGCGCGCCGATCGCGGCGGGCACGTCGGCCGTGACCGCGCCGGCCAGTTGCAGGTTGAGGTTGGCGTTGGTCACGATCGCGCCCGACCAGGCCGCGTGCCAGTCGCCCTGCCACAGGCCGGTCAGGCGCGGCGGGAGCAGGCCGCTCGCGGACAGCAGCAGGTAGCGGCCGGAGTCGAAGAGCTTCTCCAGCAGCGCGGGCAGCGGCCGGTCCGGCTCGGCCGCCTGCCGTCTCAGCAGTTCGGCGACGGGGCGCCGCCGGTCGGCGGCGGACGCGCGCAGGTCCAGGCGGGTCCGCCCGAACTCGCGGCGGTGCCGCCGGACGTGCTCGGCCAGCAGCACCCGGTGGTCGTCGGGCAGGCCGCTCAGCTCCCGGATCAGCGCGCCGAGGCTGGCCTCGGGATCCGCCTCGGGGCCGAGCCTGACCACGCGGGTCAGCAGCAGCACGGCGCGGGCCGAGCGGATCCGGGCCAGCGGGCCATCGGGCACGCAATCGCCGCCCACTGTCTCGATCCGTGTCGCGCCGCAGTACCCGCCCTCGCCCGGGTACCCGCCCTCATCCGGGTAGCTGCCGTCGCCCGGGTACCGCACGCGCAGGCCCACGGTCAACCCCCGCCCGCCGCCCCGCCGCCCGCCGCTCTCCCGCCCGCCACCATTCCGCCCGCCGCCGGCGCGGGCCAGCCAGGACACGGCCAGGCCGGCGGGCGCGCCGGGCAGCCGCACCTCGTGGCCGACCTCCAGGTCCGCGTCGGTGCCCGGGGGCAGTTCGATCTGCTGCACGACGACGTCGCGGGCGCGGGAGACGAAGCAGGTCCGCCGCCACTCGCCCGCGGCGTCGCGCCAGGCCGTGGTGAGCACGCCGGTGCCGAAGTCCGCGCTGCGCTGGTAGCCGGCCACCCGGCCGCGGTCCGGCCGCAGCCGCAGCCGGATCGCGAACGCCGGGTGGAACGGCTGCGGCGCGTTCTCCGGCCAGCCGTCGCAGAACCGGTCCCTGGCCTCGCCCGACCGCCCGGCCAGCAGCAGGTCCCGCACCTCGCCCAGGCGGGCCGCGAGCGGGGGCGGGACGAGTGCCGCTGAGCCGTTGGGCGCGACCAGGTGATGATGGGTGACGATCACCGTCTCGTCACGCGGATGGCCGTGGGCCATGGCGCCGTGCCGGCCGTTGCCGGCCAGGAACGCGTCCGGCCACGCCGCGGCCGGCTCGGTGTCGCGGATCCCTCGGGGCGCCATCTACCGTCAGCCGACCGTGACCGAGTACGAGTTCGAGTCGATCTGGCCCTCGCCGGCCCACACCTCGACCCCGGCCTGCACGCTGGACAGGTAGTAGGAGCTGTTCAGCCCGTACGAGCCGGTGAGGACCTTGGTGAAGTCGGTGATGGTCAGCGACGAGGAGGTGGTGGTGGACGTCCGCACGAACGAGTAGATCGGCCAGGTGTTGTTGGTGTCCACGTACAGGTTCCAGGACGCGCCGTCCACGCTCACCGTCGCCTCCTGCGACCCGGCGGGCCCGGCGCCGCCGCCGTGGTTGAGCCAGATCATCATCTCGGCTTGCGGGTTGGCGTCACCCGGGTCCGAGCTGGAGGTGATCCAGTTGTCGTAGGACACGTCGAACGTGTTGGACGTGTCCTGGGTGAACGTGTAGTTCCAGGTGCTGCTGACCGTGGTCCCGGAGGAAAGCCGCACGGGCAGCTTGGTGTCGGAGTACTGCCAGCCCCACTCCCAGCCGAGCACGGCCGCCGGGTAGGCGAGCACGTCGGACGACGTGGACGACGAGGCGTGCGCCCAGTCCCAGTCCGCGCCCCAGACGACCGTGTTGCCGGACTGGCTGGTGCTCCACACGCACTGCCAGCTACCGGAGGTGGCCAGCGAGGAGTTGTACTCGTTGTCGAGGATGTAGTACGGGTTCATGCCTTCCGAGGCGCCGCTGCTGCAGGTCGTGGCGGCCTGCGCGGCGGCCGGGACCAGGGTCAGCGCGGCGGCGAACCCCGAGGTGAGAGCCACGGTGAGCAGCGTGATTAAGCGAGCCCGGCGCCGGGGGGCGAGGCGGGCGTGAGGCAGCAGTCTTGACATGGTCGTGCTCCTTCGTTACTGGTGCCGGTGTCCCGCTCCGTTGTCTGTGGGCCGTGGTCTGTGGGCCGCTGTCCGTGGGGTCCGGTCGGCGTTAGGCACCACCTCCGGCCGGGCTGGCGACGAGGATGCCGCGGCCGTTGGTGCCGAGGAACACCCGGCCGAACACGTGCGGGTCGCCGGTGATGGTCTGGCCGACCCACGCGTACTGCTCGGCGCCGGTGTTGATCCGGACCCAGTTCGCGCCCTCGTCGGTGGACCGGAACACGCCCTGGACGCCGTCCACGACGCCGGTCAGGTAGATGGCCGGGTAGCGGGCGCCGGGCGCGGCCCGGCCGAACCCCAGCGTGGCGACCGTGGTCACGCTGGGCACCGGCGCGAAAGAGGTCCCGCCGTCGGTCGAGTGGTACAGCGCGCCGTCGCCCGCGGTCAGCCACAGGTCGCCGGCCCGCCCGGGGGCGGCGTGCAGTTGCGGGGCGCTGCCGGACTGCTCGGCGCCGACCCCGGTCGGCAACCCGGTGGCCGCGGCGGTGAAGCTGGCCCCGCTGTCAGTGGAGCGCAGTACGGTGCCAGCAGCGGGGTCGAAGGCGTAGAAGGCCGCGGGATTGACGGGATCGGCCACCGGCATCAGTCCCTGGGCCAGCCCGGCCACCGGGGTCCAGGTCTGGCCGCCGTCGGTGCTGCGGGCCGGGGCGGCGTCCACCGGGGCCCAGAGCACGGCCGGCGGTGCTGTCGCTGTCGTCGGTGCGGGCGGTGCTGTCGCTGGCGGTGCGGGCGGTGCTGTCGCTGTCTTCGGTGTCAGTGTTGTCGTCGGTGTTGTCGTCGCGGAGCCGTTCGCGGCCACCGCGACCACGCCCGCGCCCTGCGACGAGCCGGGCGGCAGCGTCATCGCGGTCCAGGTCGCGCCGCCGTCGCTGGACCAGTCGCCGCCGGAGTAGCCGACCTCGGCCAGGTCCAGCGGGGCCCGGCCCGCCTCGCCGGTGCTGGTGCCACTGGACAGGATGGGCTCGATCATCCCGGCGGCGGGGGAGCGGTCCAGCGTCGTGTGGCAGAAGCCGCCCAGGTCACCGACGGCGCTGACCAGCGCGCACGGCCCGGCGGCGGGCACGACCAGGTCGTTGACCGCGGTCTCCTCGATGCCGGTGGCCGCCGCGGCGGACCAGTGCGTGGCCTGGCCGTGGTCGGCGCCGGTCACGTCGTCGCTGCCGTACACGGTCGCGCCGGTGCCGAACACCACGTGGGCCGGGTCGAACGGGTCGATCGCGACCGACGCGATCCACCAGCCGAACTTGGGCGCGGCGCCCCAGGCCAGGAACGGCGAAGCCGAGATGTCGAGCTTCGCCGACGCGCCCACGTCGGTCCAGGTCGCCCCGGCGTCGGTGGAGCGGAAGATGGTGTCGACCGGCGACCAGCGGTCGTTGGTGGCCACCATCACGGTGTCCGGGTGCTCCGGGTCGGCGGCCAGGCCCGCGTAGCCGAACGCCGGGTTGCCGCCGGCGCCGGGCACCTCGGGGGTGATGTCCGTCCAGGTCCCGGTCAGCGTGTCGTACTTCCAGACGCTGCCGTCGGTCATCCCGTTCGGGCCGGGCTGGTTGGCGTAGTCGACGTACAGCAGGCCGCTGCCCGCCATCACGCCGTGCTGCGGCTCCATCCCGGCCGGCTGGCCGGGCACGAGGTGCCAGGTCGCCCCGGCGTCGGTGCTCTCGTACAGGTCGGTGCCGGTGGCGTCGCCCACGAAGATGGTCCGGGTGGGGGTGCCGCGGTGGCCCCCGGCCGCGTTAAAAGTAACGAACGACAGGCCGATGTCGTCGGGCGTGCTGGTCACCGGGAAACTCGTCACCTGCGACCAGGCGGCCCCGCCGTCGGTGCTGCGCCACAGGCCGTTCGCGGGCGAGGCCAGGTACAGGACCGAGTCGTCGTCGGGGTCGACCGCGAGCCGCTCGCCCATGTCGCGGCCGTCCTGGTTGGAGGCAAGCTGGATGGGCAGGCTGGCGACCTGCCAGTGCCGGCCCTGGTCGGCGGAGCGCAGGATCTCGCCGTCCGGCGGCAGGGCCCAGGGGTAGGCGTACTCGCCCGCCGCGACCCAGACCTTGCCCGCGTTGAGCGGGTCGGCGGCGACCGACTCCACGCCGAGCACGTTCCAGTCGTTGAAGCCGGTGAAGTCCATCAGCGGCACCCAGCGGCGTCCGGCCTGGTCCCAGCGGTAGGCGCCGCCGATGTCGGTCCGGGCGTAGGCGAGCCCGCGCTGGGCCGGGCTGAACACCAGGCCGTCGACGAACCCGCCGCCCACGATCGGCACGTTGCGCCAGGCATACGCCGCGCTCGGATCGCCGCCCCCCGCGGCCGCGGTCCGCACGCTTCCGGCGGCCGCCGGTGCGGCGACCGCCAGGGCGAGACCGGCCGCGGCCACGCAGGCGATCGCGCTTCTGCGGCTCAGATGGCTCCGCATGACTGCCGTCCTCTCCGAGAGATGGCTAGCCCTTGATCGCGCCGAGCAGCACGCCCTTGGTGAAGTGCTTCTGGACGAAGGGGTAGACGATGATGATCGGGACGAGCGTCAGCGCGACGACCGCCATCTGCAGGGACAACGCGGCGACCTGCTGGTGCCCGAGGTTCTGGCCGACGATGTTGGTGCTGCCGCCGGCCATGGCCATGCCCTGGGTGACGTAGTTGTACATGACCATCTGCAGCGGCCACTTGGAGCTGTCGGCCGGCATGAACAGCAGGATGTTGAACCACGAGTTCCAG
>DATAVV010000076.1:0-10736 GCA_036267555.1 Streptosporangiaceae bacterium
CGGCGACCAGGAACGGCTCGGGCAGCGGCCGGGCCGTGCCCTCGACCGTGACCTGGCGCTCTTGCATGGCCTCGAGCAGCGCGGCCTGGGTCTTGGGCGGCGTCCGGTTGATCTCGTCGGCCAGCAGCAGGTTCGTGAAGACCGGGCCCTCGCGGAACTCGAACCGGGTGCTCCGCGCGTCGTAGATCAGCGAGCCGGTCACGTCGCCCGGCATCAGGTCGGGCGTGAACTGGATCCGCTTGCTCTCCAGCCGCAGCGACGCCGCGAGCGTCCGCAGCAGCAGCGTCTTGGCCACGCCGGGCACGCCTTCCAGCAGCACGTGCCCCTGGCACAGCAGGGCGATCAGCAGCCCGGTGACGACCGGGTCCTGCCCGACCACGGCCTTGCCGACCTCGGTCCGCACCGCGCTGAGCGCGGCGCGCGGGTCGCCGGGGGCGAGCCAGGACGACCCCGGAGCCGGGCCGGCGCCCGCGCCGCCGAAACTGTCCGGGGTGCCGCCGAGGCTGTCCGGGGTGCCGAGGCTGTCCGGGGTGCCGCCGAAACTGTCCGCAGCGGCCGGCGTGCCATCCTCCGCGCCGGGCGGCGAACCGGCATCCGCGCCGGTGAGAGCGTCGGCGTCCGCGCCGCTGTCCGCGCCGTTGCCGGGGGCGGTGAGGCCGGCCGACCACGGGTATTCGGCGTTCACTGGGTACGCACCTCTTTCTCCAGGGCGTCGAGGTCGTCGGCGAGCGCGACCAGCGCGGCATCGTCGCGCGGCGCCGGCCCGAATAGCATCGCCTCGATCCGGTCCTGGCCGCTACCTGACCGCGCCGAAAAGGCCGCGACCACGTCGGCCGCGCCGTGCTGGCCTCGGGGGGCCGACCCTCCCAGACCCCCCCGGCCGGCGTCCGGCGGCAGCCCGAGCGCGGGCAGGGTCCGGTCCAGCAGCGCGGTCCGCAGCGCGGCCGCCGCGCGGCCACGGGCGCGGCGCGACCGGTAAAGCCCGGCGTGGCCCTCGGCCGTCTCCGACGCGCGGACCACCACCGGCAGCGGTTCGGGAACCAGCCGGCCGAGCCGGCGTGACCGCCAGAGCGCGGCGAGCAGCACCGCCACCCCGAGTTGGAGCGCTACCAGGTAGGCGGGCAGCGGGATCACGTCCAGCAGGGGCTTCTGGCGGCTGGGCGGGACGCTGGCGGGAAGCTGCGGAACCGGGACCAGCCAGACGACGCGGGGCCGGGCGCTGAGCAGGTTCAGCGCCAGGGCGGCGTTGCCGCGCTGGGCCAGGCTGCCGTTGGTGAGCGCATTGCCGGTACCGAGCACCGTGATCACGTGCCCCGCCGCTTGGTACTGCACCAGCGAGGCCAGCCCGCCCGAGGGGTAGCACAGCGCGGCCTGGGCGGCCCGGGCCCGCGCCGGGCGGTGCCGCCGGGAGCGCGGCGCCTTCGTGGCCAGCCGGGCGACCATCTGCCCGCCGCCCATGTCGGCGTTCCCCGCGATCCGCGCCGCGGCCAGGCCGCAGTCGGCCGGCAGTGCCTCGACCGGGCCGATGCCGGCCAGTTCGACCTCGGGTGCGAGCGCCCGCAGCGCGGGCCGGCCCGGCCCGATCAGGACCCGGTCGGCCGGCACCCGGGCCAGCCCGGCCAGCTCGCCGGCGGTCAGCAGGCCGGGGCTGGTGACGACCACCGTGACGCCGCCCGGGGCCGCGGCGTCGGCCGCGGCCCTGGCCGCGGCCACGGTCGTGACCCTCGTCACCCGCACCCCCCGCGCAACCAGGATGTCGGTGATCGCGTGCGCCCCCGTGGGGGTGGTGCTGGCCGGGTCCAGGTAAGCGGTGGCCGGGGCGGCGCCGAGCTCCAGCAGCGCGATCAGCGTTCCGGCCAGCAGGATCAGGCACACCAGCGCCAGCGGCGTCCGCCACGCGCGCCACACCTCGGCGCCGGCGGCCGAGGAGGGCCGCGACGCAGCCGGCGGTGTTCGCGGTCCAGGTGCTCGCGGTCCAGGGTCCTGCGGCGCGGGACCCGGCGGGACCGGCGCCTGCGGCGCTTCGGTGACCATGGTCAGGCCACCGGGCCCGCGGCCGCGCCCGTGGCCACGATCCAGGGCGGCGCGGCGGTGACATCGGCCCGGGCGGCCCGCACCGCGGCGTCGAGGTCGCGCAGCCGCCGGAAGCCATCGGCCGTCCCGGGCCGGTCTCCGTACCTGACGTCGTCGAACAGCCGCGCCGCCGCGTTGAGCGCCGCGGCCTGGCCCGGCAGCACCCGCCCGGCCTCGGCGGCGAACTCGCCCGCGGTCCGGCCCACGCGCGGCGGCAGGACGTCCCGTTCCTCGAGGTCCACCGCGATCGCCCGCACTATCTCGACGATCGCGGCGGCGAAGTCGCCCTCGGCGGCCAGGCGCTCGGCCTCCCGCCGGTGGTCGCGCGCGCTGCGCCGGGCCGAGGCCAGCAGCGGGTCCGGCCCCCTGGACCTGGTCCGCGTGACCGGGCCGATCCAGATCAGGATCGCTGCGGCCACGATGACCACGAGCGCGACCAGCGCGATCAGCGTCCACCAGCCGCCCGGCACCGCTGACTGTGCGGACCCCAGGAAGCGGACGATCGCGTTCACGATCCGCTCGATCAGCGAGGACTGCGGGTGGTACACGGCCTTGGACAGCTCGGCGCGGGCGAGCCGCTGCCCGGTCTGACGGCTGACCAGCGGGTGGCCCGCGGGCGCGGCCAGCAGCCGCGGGCGGCCCGCGAGCCCGGCCAGGCCGGCCGCGCTCACCACGAGGGCGGGGCCGCCGCCGGAGCCTGGGTGTCCGCGGGCGGCCGCCACATGGTCTCGAACTCGTCGCCCGTCATCTGGGACGTCGCGGCGCTCTGCAGCGCGAGATCGAGCCCTTCCTTGCGCATCCGCAGGTCGAGGTAGAGCAGGACGGTGACCCCGGCGCTGATTGGCCGGGTGATCGCGCCCGCGACGATGCTGCCGACCGCGCCGATGATGGCGGCGACGACCGACGTCGACGTGCCGACCCCGAACGGGCCCGCCGAACCGCCGCCGGCCACCAGTGCGACGATGCCGAACGGAATCTTCAGCACGAAGCCGGCCACGCTCACGATGAGCCCGGCCAGCAGCAGGATGCCGAGCACGCGCCAGAAACTGCGCCGGACCAGCCGCCAGGACCGGCGCATCGCGCTGACCGGGCCCTGGCGCTCCAGCACCGCGACCGGGGCCACCAGGGCAAACATGATCAGGAACCAGATATCGAGGCAGAAAGCGGCGATGGCGCCGATGATCCCCACGGCGATCGCGGCCGCGGAGATGTGCACGACCACGAACAGGACGACGAGCCCGGCGACCACGACCCACGGGGCGGTCGCGATCAGCCCGGTCAGCACGATCGCGCCGAGAACCGCCCACAGCCGCGGCAGCGCGAGCCGCCACGCCTCGCCCATCGTCACCTTCTGGCCGAGCACGCCGCGCCCGATCACGACGGTGAGCAGGCCGGTCAGCACCAGTTCGAGGATGAACGTCAAGGCGACGAGGCCCAGTGCCGACGGCAGCACGACCGTGACGGCGTCGATGGCCATGTGCCGGCCCTGCGCGTCCGACAGCGACTGGCCGGTCGACAGGTTGCCGAACTCGTGGGCCACCGTGAGCGAGAACGCGGTCGTCGCGATGCCGTAGATCGTGAGCAGGATCGCGGACAGGCCCAGCGTGGCCACGGGGTTGCGGCGGATCGACGTGAACGCCCCGCTGAGGATCTCGCCGACGGCCATCGGGCGCAACGGGATCCCGCCGGGCTCGGGTCCCCGCGGCGGGTAGCCGGGCGAGCCGCCGTACTGCCCGTATGAGGGGTACTGCCCGTAGGGCGGCTGTCCGTACTGGCCGTACGACGGGTACTGCCCATACGGCTGCTGTCCATAGGGCGGCTGCTGGCCGTAGGGTGCCTGGCCGTACGGCTGTTGTCCGTAGGGCGGCTGCTGGCCATAGCCGGGCTGCTGCTGGGTGGGCTGGCCGTAGGGCGGCGGCTGGCCGTAGCCCGGCTGGCCGTAGGGGGGTTGGGTGGGCTGGCCCGGGGGGCCGTAGGACGGCGGTTGCGTGGGCGGGCCCGGCGGCCCGTATGACGGTGCCTGCGTGGGCTGGTCGGCCCCCGGATCGGGCGGTCCGGAGGCGGGCCGGCCCGTCGGCTCGTCCGGCGTCTCGCCAGGCGGGCCCCAGGAAGGACGATCGGACATTTCTCTCCTTGACGCGCCGACGCGGGCCAGGCCGGGTGTGCGGTCGGCAAGCAGGTGCCCCCGGTTGGCGCCAATACTGGCACGGCCGTGACCACGGTGCCGCCGCCGCGCGCCATTAGCCAATAAACCCGGCGAAATCGCACCCCGGGCCCGCACCCCCGGGCCCGCACCCCGGCCTGCCCGCCCGCCCGGGCCTGCCCGCCCGCCTGGCCGGCCCGGGCGGCTGCCCGGCCAGCACCGCTTGCCGCGTTCCGGCCCGAAATCAATGGCCGACATATGGGTATTAGCAGGGTAAACTGGCCTGGTCCTGCTTCTCGGCCCCGAACTGTGGCGGCGGTGATGGTCCCGGGTAACTCGCATGAACGCGCGCAGGTCATCGTCTACGTTCCCGCCCACGCGCAGGTGCTCGAGGGCCGGAAAGAGCCGGCGTTCGAGGTGCGCCAGCGCCCGGACGGCACGCGCGAGTTGCCGGTGTTCTTCTCCCTGGAGCGGCTGGTACAGACCCTGGGCCGGTACCAGCCGTGGGTCGCCCTGCCGCTCGCCGCGCTTCAGGATGCGCTGGGCACCGACGGGCTGGACCATCTCGCGGTCAACCCGGCCGCCACGCCCGGCATGTGGCGCTGGGGCCCCGACGATCTAGAGGCGCTGCGCGGGCAGGTCGCCGCGGCCCGAGGGGAAGGGGAAGCCGGTGCCAGCCGATCCGAGCGGCAGTGACGGGTTCCAGGTGGTGATCCGCGATCTGCAGCAGGCCGCGCAGACGTTCCGCGCCGAGGGCACGACGTTCAAGGGGATCATGCCGGGGGTTCCCGGGCCGTCCGTGCCGGACGGCGGCTCGGCCGGGTTCGACACCATCGCCCAGGCGGTGGTGGACGCGATCTGCGCCCTGCACCTCCAGATCTCCGGCGACATCACCGGGCACGGCACCAAGCTGCAGCGGGCTCACGACAATTACTCCCGCACCGAGGAATCCCTCACCACCCTGATCGGGCAGATCGACAACCCGAACGCGATCAAGTGAGAGGCGACGTGACGAGCACCAGGGGCAGCCGGTGAGCGGGCCGGCGCTCGCCTCGTTCAGCTACGACTGGATTGGCGGGAACATCTCCGGCCTGGCCGCGTTCGCCACCCGGCTCCAGTCCTACGTCCCCAAGATCGGCGACGTGGTCACCGCGCTGGACAAGCAGGTGGCGACGATCGTCGGCGCCGGGGGCTGGAAGGGGCAGGCCGCATCGGCCTTCGCCAAGGCGTGGCAGGTCGACGCGGTCGGTGCCACCGCGCTCGGGGTGGTGATCAATTCGACCGCTGAGGTCTGCGGCCAGCTCGCCAGCAACCTGGCCACGATCGAGAACGCGCTGGAGGGCGCCGCGCGGCAGGTCGAGGCGCACGGGGTCCAGATCGGCCCGGACGGGCAGCCGGACCCCGAGCCGCTGACCGAGCCGGCGCAGAGCTGGCGCCAGGCGTACATCTCGTTCCGCAACGAGTGCATAGCCGACGCGATGCAGGCCCGCAACAACGCGGCCTCGGCCCTGACCGGCGTGTACGGGCAGATCGCGCCGCCGCCCCAGGCCGGCGGCGGCAGCGGCGGCCTTTCGCTCGGCGACGGCAACACGCTGGGTGACTACCTGCGCGCGTTCTGGGCCCTGCCGACCGAATACCGCAAGCAGGTCGCGGAATCGGTCGAGGAGCAGGAGGGGCTGGTCACCAAGGCGGCGAAGGCGCTCGCCGCCGACCGCGACGCCCTGGGCCACTTCGTCAAGGGCAACAAGATTCAGGCGCACCTCACCGACCTGGAGGGAGCGCAGACCAAGCTGGCCGGGCTGGAAGACGACCTGAAGACCGCGCAGGCCGGCGAGACCGACGTCACCAAGGCCCTGGACTTCAGCGTCAGGGACATCCCGGCGTTCAGCGGCGACGACCTTTCCGGCCTGGTCAAGGCCTCGGCCGAGATACCGTTCGTCGACATCGCCTCGGCCGGGCTCGGCACCTACCTCAGCTACGAGCAGGACACGGCCGATGGCGTCAACCCGGTCGTGGCCGCGGTCGGCGAGACCGGGGGGACCGCGGCGTCTTTTGCCGCCGCGGCCGGCGCCGCCGGCGACGTCGGCGGCACGCTGGGGGTGAGCCTGGGCGTGAGCGGAGTGGTGGCCTGGGGGGTCGGGGACTATATCCACAACCTCATCGACCAGCCCTGGGGCGCCGACCTCAACCACCAGGACTACCTCGACGTCGGCGGCTACCCGGTCTCGTTCCCCGACCCCCTGACCGGGGCTGTGAACGGTTTCAGCAACGCGACCCAGCAGACCGCGATGGACGGGGTGGGCTTGCTGAAGGACGCCGGTGAGGGCATCGTCCACAACGTGGCGGGCTGGCCTAGCGACGTGAACAACTACATCAACCAGTGGAAGTCGGACCTCAACCCGCTGAGCTGGTGACGCCCGGGCGGCGGTTGGCGGGCGGCGCGGGGCCGGAGCACACTCGTGGGGTGGACATACCTGCGCTGCGCTGGCTCGACCCGCCGGAAGGGCCGGCCATCGAACTGCTGGACCAGACCAGGCTGCCCGCCGTAGAAGCGGTCGTCACCTGCCGGGACGTCCCGTCCCTGGTGGACGCGATCCGCCGCCTGGTGGTCCGGGGCGCGCCGATGCTCGGCGTGGCCGGCGCGTTCGGGGTCGCGCTCGCCGCCTGCCGCGGCGACGACGTGGCCGCCGCCACCGAGGCGATCGAAACCGCGCGCCCCACGGCCGTGAACCTGCGCTGGGGTGCCCGCCGCGCCCTCGCCGCCTACCGCGAGGCCAGCGCCGGTCAAGATCATGAGCCTGAACGCGGCGCCGCACCGGCCGTGGTCGCCCTGGCCCGCTCGATCGCGGCGCAGGACGCCGCGGCCAGCGACGCGATGGCCGGATACGGCCTGGGACTGGTGCCCGTAGGCGCGCGCGTGCTGACCCACTGCAACACCGGCGCCCTGGTCTCGGGCGGCGCGGGCACCGCGTTCGCGGTGATCATGGCGGCGCACCGGGCGGGCCGCCTGGCCCAGTTGTGGATCGACGAGACCCGGCCGCTGTTGCAGGGCGCGCGGCTGACGGCGTACGAGGCCCGGCGGGCCGGCCTGCCGCACGCGGTGCTGGCCGACTCGGCGGCCGCGTCCCTGATGGCCGCGGGCCAGGTCGACATCGTGCTGACCGGCGCGGACCGGATCGCGGCGGACGGCAGCGTGGCGAACAAGATCGGCACGTACGCGCTGGCCGTGCTGGCCCGCCACCACGGGGTGCCGTTCGTGGTCGTGGCGCCGGTCTCCACGATCGATCCCGACACCCCGGACGGTGCCGCGATCGAGGTGGAGCAGCGCCCGGCGGAGGAGGTCACGCACGTGGCTGGGGTGCCGACAGCGCCGGCTGCGACCGCGGGGTACAACCCCGCGTTCGACGTCACCCCACCCGCCCTGATCACCGCCATCGTGACCGAACGGGGGGTCGCCAGGCCGGTCGGAGAGGGTACGCTGCGTGTTCTGGTCGAGGGATCAAGTGACTTCGATGGTCCCGTTGACGCTATTTACGTGGAACGATGGGGGTCATGAAAGGTCGCGTGCTGGTCGTCGATGACGACGCCGCTCTCGCCGAGATGCTGGGAATCGTGCTGCGTGGCGAGGGTTTCGAGCCCACATTCGTAGCCGACGGTGACAAGGCGATGGACGTTTTCCGCGAGTCCCATCCCGATCTCGTGCTGCTCGACCTGATGCTGCCCGGCATGGACGGCATCGACGTGTGCCGGCAGATCCGGGCCGAATCCGGCGTGCCGATCGTGATGCTGACGGCCAAGAGCGACACGGTCGACGTGGTGCTCGGTCTTGAGTCGGGAGCCGACGACTATATCGTCAAGCCGTTCCAGTCCAAGGTGCTGGTCGCGCGGGTCAGGGCCCGGCTGCGCCGCACCGAGGACCCGGCCCCGGAGACGCTGCAGATCGGGGACGTGAGCATCGACGTCGCCGGGCACGCGGTGACCCGGGCCGGCGAGCCGCTGAACCTCACCCCGCTGGAATTCGACCTGCTGGTCGCGCTGGCCCGTAAGCCGCGCCAGGTCTTCACCAGGGAGGTTCTGCTGGAGCAGGTCTGGGGCTACCGGCACGCGGCCGATACCCGCCTGGTCAACGTGCACGTCCAGCGACTGCGGGCCAAGATCGAGAAGGATCCGGAGCGGCCCGAGATCGTGGTGACCGTCCGCGGCGTCGGATACAAGGCGGGGCCCGGCTGATCCGCGGCGCGGCTCAGCGGAGAAGGTCATGAAGGGGGTAGCGACCGGCAGCAGGCCCGCAGGCGCTCGGTCCCTGGCTGCCCGCTCGGCTGCCCGCCTGGCTCCCGCCGCGGCGCGGCTGCGCCGGATGACGCGGCTGGCCCGGCTGCGCCGGCTGGCCCGTCGCCGGGCGGGTGCGCTGCGCCGCCGGCTGGCCGTGGTACACGCGGTCCTGCGTGCCCGATGGCTCCGGTCGCTGCAGTTGCGCGTGGTCACCACCACGATGATCATCTCGGCCGTGGTCGTCACCCTGCTCGGCTTCTTCCTCATGCAGCAGATCACCTCGGATCAGCTGCAGGCCAAGGAGTTGCAGACCAACAACGTGGTCACCGCTGGCCAGGTCACCGCGGACGCCACGCCCGGGGTGAACACGCGCCCGAGCGGCCGCGGCACCCAGGACCTCATGGACATGATCGTGGACCGGCTCGGGTTCCGGGCCAACGGGGACGGGGACAGCGGCTACGGTGTCGCGATCCTGCTCGCGTCCGGCTACTCGGGGCCGCCGGTATACCGGGTCGGCGTCACCGAGGGCATCCCCGCGGACCAGATCCCGGCCCGGCTGCACGCCAAGGTGAACGATCTGCAGAAGCGGGGCGAAACCTCGCCGAGCTTCACGTTCACCCGCATGACCTACCCGTCCAGCACGAGCGGAATGGTCTCCGGCCTCGCCTACGGCGTGCCGGTCGGCCCCTACTACCAGCTCTACTACTTCTTCCCGCTGACCCAGGTCGGGGCCAGCCTGGCCCAGATCCAGCGCACGCTCATGGTGGCCGGCCTGGTGCTGGTGCTGCTGTTCACGGCCATTGCCGCGCTGGTCACCCGGTGGGTGGTGACCCCGGTCCGGCACGCGGCCCGCGGCGCGCAGCGGCTGTCCACCGGGAACCTCACCGAGCGCATGCCGGTGCGCGGAGCCGACGAACTCGCCGCGCTGGCCACCTCGTTCAACGAGATGGCGGCCAGCCTGCAGGAGAAGATGAACGCGCTGCAGGACCTGTCTCAGGTGCAGCGCCAGTTCGTTTCCGACGTCTCGCATGAGCTGCGGACCCCGCTCACCACGATCAAGATCGCCGCCGACGTGCTGTTCTCGAACCGGGAACAGCTCGCGGGCCCGGTGTCCCGCTCGGCCGAGTTGCTGCAGAGCCAGCTCGACAGGTTCGAGTCGCTGCTCGTCGACCTGCTGGAGATCAGCAGGTACGACGCCAATGTGGCGGTCCTTGACGCCGAGCCCGCCGACATCTGCGACCTGGCCCGGCACGCCGCCGACGTGGCCCAGCAACTCGCCGCGCAGCGCGGCGCCAAGATCGAGTTCAGGCTCCCGGCCGAGCCGTGCGTGGCCGAGGTGGACCGCCGCCGGGTGGAGCGGATCCTGCGCAACCTGCTGGTCAACGCCGTCGAGCACGGCGAGGGCAAGGACGCGGTGGTCACCGTGGCCGGGGACTCCGCGGCGGTCGCGGTCGCGGTCAGGGACTACGGGATCGGGCTCGCCGAAGGCGAGGAGCGGCTGGTCTTCGACCGGTTCTGGCGGGCGGACCCGGCCCGGGCCCGGACCAGCGGCGGCACGGGGCTTGGCCTCGCCATCGCGCTGGAGGACGCCAGAATCCACGGCGGCTGGCTGGAAGCCTGGGGCGAGGCCGGCCGGGGATCGGTGTTCCGGCTCACGCTGCCGCGGACGGTCGGCTCCGGGCTGGCCGGGTCGCCGCTGGCGCTCGGGCCCGAGGAGACCGAACTGCCCGACGGGTCCGCCATAACCCTGGCCAGCGCGACCCTGACCAGCACGACCCTGACTGGCACGACTCTGACTAGCACGACTTTGGCCAGCACGACCCTGGTCGTCACCGGCCTGCCGGACGAGATCCGGGCGGACGAGACCCGGGCGGACGAGATCCGGGCGGACGAGACCCGGGCCGGCGTGACGCCGGCCGGCACGACCCTGGCCGATCCGGTGCCGGACGCCGCGAGCCCCGCCGACCCGGTGCCGGACGCCGCGAGCCCCGCCGACCCGGCCCTGACGGATCCTGCCCTGACGGATCCTGCCGTGACGGATCCTGCCGTGACGGATCCGGCCCCGGCCGGGAGCGGCCCGGCCGGCGGATCGCCGCGGGCCGCCGCAGGCCTGGCCGGCAGCGACGGTCACGCCGGGAAAGCCGGGAAAGCCGGGAACTCCGCCGACAACGGTGCCGGAAACGCCGCCGGGGCCGTCCCGGCGCCCACGGGCGCGGCCGGACCCGCGTCCCGGGCGGGCCGATGAGCG
>DATAVV010000077.1:0-2033 GCA_036267555.1 Streptosporangiaceae bacterium
TCGTCGACCTCGGTGTTCGCGCTCAACGCGGCCACCGGCAAGACGCGATGGGTGGACAGCAGCCTGCTGATCAGCAGCCAGGGGTCGTTCGAGATTCAGCCGCAGGTCGCGGGCGGGCGGGTCTACCTGGCCAGCGCCTACGGCTCGGGGCCCGGGGGCGGAGTGCTGATGGCGCTGAACGCCTCAACCGGCCGCCGGCTCTGGACGTTCAACACGGTCACCGGCCAGGGAGCAGGCGTGCGGGCGCTCGGTCTCGGCTCGGGCGGGGCCTGGGAGCCACCGCTCGTCGGCAGCGACGGCTCGGTGACGTTCGGCATCGGCAACCCCTACCAGAGCATCGGCCAGGCCATTGCCCATCCGTCCCGGCAGCTCTACACCGACAGTGCCGTGAACCTGGACGCGGCGACCGGGAAGCTGCGCTGGTATTACCAGGCCGTGCCGGACGACTTCCAGGACCACGACCTGCAGGCCTCGCCCGTCTCAGCCGATGTTCACGGGGTTCCCGTGATCATCGCCAGCGGCAAGGTGGGCTACGTCTACGCGCTGAACGCCCGGTCAGGCGCGCTGCTGTGGAAGACGCCGGTCGGCGCGCACAACGGGCATGACAACGACTCCCTGCTCGCACTGTCGCATCAGGTCACGGTTAAGTTCCCGTACACGATCGAGCCCGGGGCGCTGGGCGGCATCCTGTCCGACATGGCGGTGGCGGGCTCCAGCGTCTACGCGGCCACTATCGACCTCCCGATCACCTACACCAGCGCGAACTCGGTCACCGGCAACAAGGCGGGCGGCCCGGAAACCGGCGAACTGGAGGCGCTCAGCCTGGCCACCGGCAAGGTCGAGTGGGACACCAAGTTCTCGTCGATGCCGCTCGGCGCGGCCACGGTCTCCAACGACCTGGTCTTCACCACGCTCTACAACGGCGCCCTGGTCGCCCTCAACCGCAGCACGGGCGCGATCGTCTACCGGCACCAGCTGCCGACCTCGTCGAATGCGCCCATCGCCGTGTTCGGCAACACGGTACTGGTCCCGGCGGGCGGCCCCAAGACGACGAGCTCGAGCGGCGGCAGCCCCCAGCTGGTTGCCTACACCATCCGCTGAGTGCCGCCGCTCACCCGGCGCCATCCAGGGCGAGCACCAGCTTGCCGGTGTTCACCCCGTCGAACAGCATCAGCAGCGTCTGGGGGAAGTCGCCCACGCTCCCGTGCACCACATGCTCCCGGGAGACGAGCTTGCCGTCCCGCAGCCAGCCGGCCAGCTCGGCCATGGCCTGCGGGTACTGGTCCTGGTAGTCGAAGACCAGCATGCCGGTCATGGACGCCCGCGCCACCAGCAGCATCATGTAGTTCGCCGGGCCGCGCACCTGGGTCTCGTTGTACTGCGAGACCGCGCCGCAGATGACCACCCGGGCGCCGCGGGCCAGCCGGGTCAGCACGTCGTCGAGGATCTCGCCGCCCACGTTGTCGAAGTAGACGTCGACGCCGCGCGGCGCGTGCTCGCGCAGTGCCCGGCGCACGTTCCCGGCCCGGTAGTCGATCGCGGCGTCGAAGCCGAATTCCTCGGTCAGCGCGAGGCACTTCTCCGGCCCGCCCGCGATGCCGATGACCTTGCCCGCCCCCTTGAGTTTCGCGATCTGCCCGGTGATGCTGCCCACCGCCCCGGCCGCGCCGGAGACGACCACGGTGTCACCGGCCTTCAGCCTGCCCGTGTCAAGCAGGCCGAAGTACGCGGTGAGCCCGGTCATCCCCAGCGCGCCCAGGTAAACGGAAGGCGCGGCCAGTGAGGTATCGATCTTGATCACGCCCTGGCCGTCCGAGACCGCGTGCTCCTGCACCCCGAACACCCCGTACACGTCATCACCCACCGCGAAGCCCGGGTGCTCCGAGGCCGTGACCGTGCCGACCGCGCCGGCCCGCATGACCGCGCCGATCTCCACCGGCGGGACGTAGGACGCCCCGGCGTTCATCCAGCCCCGCATGGCCGGGTCGACCGAGATGTGCGAGACCGCCACCGTGAACTGGCCCGGTCCGGGC
>DATAVV010000078.1:0-2626 GCA_036267555.1 Streptosporangiaceae bacterium
GGCGACATCGTCGTCCCGGCCGACAAAACTGGTCAGGGCGGCCACGAAGCCATGCGTGGCGCCCGGCTGGAAAAGCCGTTCTCCCCCCACACGCCTACTTTAACCAGGTATTGCGGACCCGTCAGGTGAGACTGTCCTTGAGCAGGTAAACCTGGCATACCCCGCCGATTTTCTGCATCGTCGTAATCCCGTTCTGCTCGTCATAGGTGAAAGTCGCGACGAGGTTCTTCACGTCGTTGAGCAGTTGCTCTTCCGGCGGCTGGGTGTCTCCCAGGAGATTGGCGAGGGTGTCCGATTCCCAGGCCGGGCTCTCGCCCTTGGCGTAGGCATCACAGGCCGTCCCGATCACGGCATTCCCGACCGGGCCGTCGGTAGCGTCCTTGATGTCATTCAGGGCGCCGGCGATCGACTCATGGATTTCTGGAAGGTGGTGACCGGCGGTCCTGGCCGCCGCCCCCGCATCTTCCCAGGGAAAATGGCAGCCAGTGAGGCCGACGAGGATGGAGGCCCCGGCGGCGGCCGTGGCGGCAAACCGTGTGATCCGGCGGTGGGCGGTCATGATCTGCTCCTGTCTGCTCAAGGACGGAAGTTCTTGGCCGTCCTCCTGGTGACAGGCTGCCGCTGCGGACCACCCTCCCGGCAGGGGCAGAAATGCCCAATCGCGCGCCCGGATTTACCCACCCGGAATGAGGCAATTCGGCCCCTGCCTGCCGTCGCCAGCGCCCGGCAGCCTTGTCACTGAACGGCGGAGCGGAGCCGCCGGGCAGCAGACAAGGAGACGGCAATGTTCGGAAAATCGGCTCGACTGACCAAGCTGGCGGCCAGCACCATCGCGATCCTCGGCACCGCGGGAACCCTCGCCTTCCTGGGGACCGGCCCGGCGAGCGCCACGGTCGCCAACAACGGCGTCAACCGCGCCTACCAGAACGTCGACGGCACCGGATGCCAGGTCGTGGTCGGGGACCAGGCCGACCCGGTTCGCCGCTCGGCGATCGGCGAGGTCGACGTGACCCGGTGCTCGGCGTACTACGGCCTGATCATCCGGGTGTACCTCGACCACCAGTACCACTACGCCAACGGCACCTACAGCGCGCCGAAGACGGTAGCCGAGACCCAGCTGCCCTCGACTGGCTACTACGTCGGGTACCAGCTCGATGCCGCCACCTCGAGCGTCTGCGGATACGCCAACGCCAAGTACACCGACTACTGGTACACCGCCGCCGACGTCTCGTTCAACGGCGGCAAGACCTGGTCGGGACTCCTCTACAGCTACGAAGGGTCGTTCGAGACCGGCTGCTGACCCGCAGCGCCACCAAGCGGGCCCGGCCACCCGGCCGGGACCGCTCGCTTTCGTAGCCGGGCTGGCACGCCCTAGAGACGGCCGGGCTCGGCCAGGAAGGCGGCGATGGCCGGCTTCAGCCGCGGGTCGTACAGCGCGCTGAAGTGCCCGCGGCCGGGCAGCAGGAGCAGCCGCGCGCCCGGGATGCCGGACGCGGTGGCCTGCACCAGCTCCGGCGGTACGACCCGGTCCCGGGTGCCGCCCGCCACCAGCACCGGCACCGTGATCTCGCCAAGCCGCCCGGTCACGTCCCAGTCCCGGCCCGCGTGCACCAACGCGACCTCGCCCGGTGCCCGCGGCCGGCTGGGGGCCAGCCCGTACGCGGCCAGGAACAGCAGCCGCAGCGGGCCGTGCGCGACCAGCCCGCTGCCGGTCCAGGCCGCCGACCGCCCCTGCCCCTCCCGCTCGATGATCCGCCGCAGGTCGCGCAGGCCGGACCCGCCGATCCGGCTGGCCGCAACGCAGATCACCAAACGACTGACCGTCCCCGGATAGTCCAGTGCGAGCTGCAGCCCGGTAACCCCGCCGCCCGAGATCCCCATGACGTCCACCGGCTCCCCGAACCGCTCGCGCAGCGCGGTTGCATGCCATTCGGCCAGCGCGGCGATGGTCATGCCCGCGGGCGGATCCAACGGCCGGTGGATCAGGTGGACCCGGCGCCCGAACCCGCGGGAAAGCGCGGCCGCGGACCAGGCCGCCGACCGCGGCACCCGCACGGCCAGGTCGGCGCCCGGCCCGAAGCCGGGCAGGATCACTAGCGGCGGTCCCTGGCCCGCGGCCAGCACCGACAATCCGTCGTTCAGCCGCTCACCGCGCGTGTGTCCTTGCTCCCGGCTCACACCGGCATTCTCCCCGAACGAGCCGACGTGCCGGTGCCCTCAGGCCGCCACCCGCTCGGCGAGCAGGTCGCGCACCGTGCGCGGCGGGCGGCCGAGAAGGTCGCCGAGCAGCGGGTCGGTGCCCGCGAAGCGCCCCTCGCGGGCGGCCTGGAAGGTGCTGAGCATGAACCCCGCCATCATTTCCGGGGCGCCGTGCGCGACCTGATCGGCCACCCACGCGTCGTCGTCCATGACCACGCGCTGGATGTCGCGGCCGGTGAGCTCGGAGACGATACCCGCGATGTCGCCGAACGTCACGGCCGCGGCCGCGGTGAGCGTGACCGGGCCGTCGAAGGACCGCGGGGCGGCCAGGATCACGGCGGCTGCCTCCGCTTCGTCGCCGCGGTCGGTCCAGGACATGGGCCCGTCGGCCGGCGCGGCGATGATCGAAGTCTCGCGCCAGGGGCCG
>DATAVV010000079.1:0-12994 GCA_036267555.1 Streptosporangiaceae bacterium
GGCCCCGGCGAACTGGTCACCCGGCTGCCGTCGGCGCTGGCCATGGCGGCCGCGGCCGCCGCGGTGGCGGCGCTGGGCCGGCGGCTGGTCTCGCCCCGCGCCGGGCTCGCGGCCGGCCTGCTGTTCGCGGCGCTGCCGCAGGTCAGCCTCTACGCGCAGGACGCGCGGGAATACGCGGGCGTGGCCGCGCTGGCCACGACCGGTAGCTACCTGCTCGTCCGCGCGCTGGCCGATCCCGGGCGCCGGGCCCGCTGGCTCACGGGCTACGCGGCCTGCCTGGGCCTGATGGGCCTGCTGAACGTGTTCAGCCTGCTGCTGCTCGGCGCGCACGCGATCACGGTGGCCCTGGCCTGGTGGCGCGGCGCGGACCGCGAGGGTGGCCGCGGGGGGATCTGGGGGGGTCGTCCCCCCGGCGCCAGCACCGGCCGGCGGCTCTCCCTCGGCTGGCTGGCCGCGGCGGCGGGCGCCGCGGCCCTGGCCAGCCCGGTGCTCGCGCTCGGGTACGCCGAGCGCGGGACTCTCTCCTGGCTGGCCCGGCCGCAGGTGATCGGCGCGGTCGAGGGTTTGCGCAAGCTCATCGGCCCGGCGCAGATGCTGCTCGCCCTGTGCGTCGCGATCGGCATCGGGATCGTCCTGTCCGCGCTCGGCGGGCGTGCCGCGCTCGGCGGGCGTGCCGGGCTTGGCGGGCGTGCCGGGCTGCGGGCCGCCTGGCCCGGGCCACTGCTGAGCCTGTGCCTGCCCTGGCTGCTGATCCCGCCGGCCGTGCTGATCGGCGTGTCCCAGGTCTCACCGGTGTACACGTTCCGCTACGTGCTGCTGTGCGCCCCGGCGGCCGCGCTGCTGGGCGGGGCCGGGCTGGCCGCGCTGATCTGGCCGCCCGGCGGCGCGCTGTCCTGGGTGCCCGCGACGGTGGCGTTCGCGGTCGTCGTCGCGCTCGGCGTGCCCGCGCAGTTCGCGGCCCGGGCGCCGAACGGCCACGGGACCAACATCCGGAAGGCCAACGCGGTGGTCGTGGCGCACCGCCAGCCCGGGGACGCCGTGCTGTTCCTGGGCAACGACTCGAACTACTTCCCCGCGGCCTATTCGTCGGGCTTCGGGCGGCTCGACGACATCGGGGAGCGCCTGACGCCGAGCCAGGCGGGCAACCTCGTGGGCGCGCCCTTCCGCGCGTCCGTGATCAGGGAACGGCTCGCGCACGTCCGGCGGGTGTGGGTGGTCAGGCTCGGCGCCTACCCGCAGGATCCAGTGCCCGGCCTTGGCTTCCACCTGGTCCGCCGCTGGCTGATTTCGCACATCTGGATGCTGCTGTTCGCGCGGGGGAGCACGGGTTAACCGGAATCCGGCAACTTCGCAGAATTCCTCCAGCATCCGTTCAGCGTCGGCGCTCATCATCATTAGCGGCGCAGGTCCCATGCGCCCGGCGCGGGCCATGCGCGCCGCAGCGGCTCGGCCCGCGATTCATGCGGATGTGGGTTCCAGAGGAGTCTTCATGTTCTTCACGTACCTCCGGCGCGAGCTGCGCCGGCGGATGCGCCAGGCCATATTTATCTCCCTGGGCCTCGCCCTCGGGATCGGCCTGGTGATTACGGTCACCGCTGCCTCGTCCGGCGTTAAGGCCGCGCAGGGCACGGTGCTGCAGAACCTGTACGGCGTGGGCACGTCCGCGACCGTCACCACGGCGCCCACCGCTGGCTCGTTCGGCCTGGGCGGCCGTAACTTCAACTTCAAGCCGGGTTCCACGGTCAAGGTGGACCAGTTGACGGCCACCCGCAGCCTCGGCTCGCTGACCGCCTCCGAGGTGACCACGATCTCGAAGCTGAAGGGCGTGGTGGCCGCGGGCGGCGCGCTGACCGCCTCCAACGTGGACACCACGTTCACGATCCCGAACTTCAGCAGCGGTGGCAGCGGTAGCAGCGGTGGCAGCGGTAGCGGCGGCCGGGGGAGCGGCGGCACTGGGTCGTTCCGGGGTCCTGGCTCCTTCAACGCCGGGAACACGGTCACGGTCAACGGCGTCGACCTGTCCTCCGGCGGGCAGCCGCTCGGCCCGCTCAGCAACGGCACCCTCAGCTCGGGCCGCACGCTGAAGCCGTCCGACGCCAGTTCCGACGTCGCGGTAATCGACGCCAGCTACGCCAAGTCGTCGAGCCTGAAGGTCGGCTCGGACGTCACGGTGGCCGGTACGAAGTTCCCCGTCGTCGGCATCGTGACCGACCCGGCGGGCGACTCGTCCGCGGACATCTACATCCCGCTCACTCGGGCCCAGGCGCTGGCCAGCCCGGCCATGACCGGCAAGGTCAACACGATCTACGTGGCGGCGGCGAGTTCCGCGGACATCAGCGCGGTGCAGAAGGAGATCCAGAAGTCGGTGAAGGGCGCGACCGTCACCACGTCCGCCGACCTGGCCAACGAGGTCACCGGGTCGCTGTCCAGCGCGTCCAGCCTGGCCAACGACCTCGGCAAGTGGCTTGCGATCGCGGTGCTGATCGCCGCGTTCCTGCTGGCCAGCCTGCTGACCATGTCGGCGGTTTCGCGCCGGGTGCGGGAGTTCGGCACGCTCAAGGCGCTGGGCTGGCGCAGTCGGCGGGTCATCGGCCAGGTCATGGGCGAGTCGATCACCATGGGCATCATCGGCGGGGCAGCGGGCGTCGGGCTCGGCTTCATCGGCGCGGCCATCGTGGGCAAGGTCGCGGGGCCGCTGACCGCGTCGGTGAACCCGACCACCGGCTCGGCCACGCCGGGCGGGGCCAGGACCTTTGGCGGCTTCGGCGGTGGCGGTGGCGGTGGCGGTGGCGCCGGTGGTGGCGGCGTCGGCGGTGGGGCCGGTGGTGCCGGAGGCGGCCGGTTCCGCACGGCCGCCGCCGTGCATCCGACGATCGTGCACCTGTCGGCGCCGGTCACCGTCAACATCATCATCCTCGCCGTGGTGCTGGCCGTGGCGGGTGGCCTGATCGCCGGGATGCTCGGCGGCTGGCGTGCCGCGCGGCTGCGTCCGGCCGCGGCACTGGCCAGGGTCGAATGACCGGGCGAGGACCGGAGCAGCGGGCGGCCCTCGCGGACCGCGGACCTTCAGGAGACGGGATGTACAAGCTCAGCGGAGTGACCAAGGACTACCAGAAGGGCCGGGCCACCGTGCACGCCCTGCGGGGCGTGGACCTGGTGATCGAGGACGGCGAGTGGCTTACCATCCAGGGCCCGACCGGGCACGGCAAGACCACGCTGCTGCAGATGCTCGGGGGCCTGGACCGGCCAACCTCCGGCATCATCGAATTCGACGGGCAGGACCTGGCCCAGCTCAGGGAGAGCCAGGTCACCAAGGTCCGGGCGAACTCGATCGGGTTCATCTTCCAGACGTTCAACCTGATACCGACGCTGTCCGCGCAGGAGAACGTGGAAGCCGCACTCGTGCCGCTCGGCGTCGGCGCCGCCGAGCGCCGGGAGCGCGCGGTGAAGTCGCTGACCGACCTCGGCCTCGGTGACCGGATCAAGCACCTGCCCTCCGAGCTGTCCGGCGGCCAGCAGCAGCGGGTCGCGATGGCCCGGGCGCTGGTGAAGGAGCCCAAGGTGCTGCTGGCCGACGAGCCGACCGGCAACCTGGACGAGGACACCAGGGACGAGATCATCCAGCTTCTGGAGAACCTCTGGCGGGGACGCGGGCTGACCCTGATCCTGGTCACCCACGACAGCTGGATCGCCCGCCGGGCCCAGCGGGTCGCGGTGATGCAGAACGGCAAGCTGTCGATCCGCCAGGACACCAGGCGCGCTGCCACCTGACCGTCATCGATTGGGGACGGGCTCCGTGTTGCGGGGCCCGTTCTCTTTGGCCTAGGGGGGGCGACCCACCTATAACCCCCCGAGGCGGCGCTGGCGCGCCGCAGACCATCTGCCAGCCGCTCGGGCCAGCCTTCGGCCGGCCGTCGCGCCTGGCACGGCCCTGGTCGGGCCGAAGCCCTCAGCGGGTTTTTGCCAGCCGCTCGGGCCAGCGTTCGGCCGGCCGTCGCGCCTGGCACGGCCCTGGTCGGGCCGAAGCCCTCAGCGGGTTTTTGCCAGGGTCGGGCCGGAGCCCTACGGGGGGCTGCCAGCCGCCGCGCCTTTAGGAGCGCGGGGGAGGGGCAGCTCGCACCAGACGACTTTGCCGGACGGGGTCCGGCGGGCGCCCCAGTGCTGGGCTAGCTGGCTTACTACCTGGAGGCCGCGACCGCGTTCATCCTCGTCGCTGGCGTGCCGCAGCCGGGGCAGGGCCGCGGAGTCGTCCAGGACCTCGATCACGAGCCCGCCCTCGCGCACCAGGCGCAGCGCGATCGATCCCTGGGCGTAGCGCACCGCGTTCGTGACCAGTTCCGAGGCGAGCAGTTCGGCCGTGAAAATCAGCTCGGCCAGGCCCCAGCGCTTGAGCCGCCGGCGCACCAGCATCCGGGCCCGGCGCGCCGACGTCAGCTCGGACGCGAGCTTCCAGGTGACGTGCTGGTCCGGGGTCAGCCGGTGCAGCCGGGCGATCAGGACCGCGATGTCGTCGCGCTGGTGGTCGGCGTAGACGCCCGCGAGCGTGGCCTTGCACAGGTCTTCCAGCGGCCGGGCCGCCGAGCCGGGGCCGAACGTCTCGCGCAGCCGGGCGAGCCCCTCGTCGATGTCGCTCTCGCGCCGTTCGACCAGCCCGTCGGTGTAGAGCACGAGGAGGCTGCCGTCCTTGATCTTGAAGACCCGGGACTGGACAGGACCGGACCCGATGCCGAGCGGCGGGGCCGGCGAGACGTCCAGGAACTGGCCGTCGGCGTCGGGCGGCACGAGCAGCGGGGGCAGGTGGCCGGCCGAGGCGACCTCACAGTAGCCGGACACCGCGTCGAACACCGCGTACACGCAGGTGGCGAAGTGCGGCTCGCGCTGCCCGAGTTCGTGCATGAGCTCGTCCAGTTGCTGCAGCGTCTCCGCTGGCGGCAACTCGAGCCGGGCCAGCGTGCGGATCGCGGTGCGCAGCCGGCCCATGGTCACGGCGGCCCGCACGCCGTGACCGGCCACGTCGCCGACGACGAGGGCGACCCGGCCGCCCGGCAGCGCGATCGACTCGTACCAGTCGCCGCCGACCTCGATCATCTTGCTGCCCGGCAGGTAACGGTGCCGGACCTCGACCGACGAGGGCACCGAGAGCCCGGTCGGCAGCAGGCTGCGCTGCAGGGTCAGCGCGGTCGCGCGCTCCCGGCTGTAGCGGCGGGCGTTGTCGATGAAGATCGCGGCACGGGAGGCGAACTCCATGCCGATCTCGGTGTCGTAGGCGTCGAAACGGCGGTAACCCTTGAACCTGGTGCAGACGAAGAACCCGAGCGTGGTCCCGCGGGCGATCAGCGGCAGCAGCAGCATCGACGTGCCGGACAGGAGCCGGCCGACCGGCCGCCGGCGCATGCCCCTGGCCAGGTCGGCAGCCAGGGTGGTGTTCGCCAGGTCCTGCATGATGGGCTTGCCGGTGTCCAGGCAGCGGGTATGCGGCGCGTCCAGCGGGTAGCTGAGGATTTCGCCGGTCGGGAACGCCGCGTCCCAGCCTGCGTCGTCATCGTCGTGCGCGACCGCGAGGCGGCGGACCAGATGCACCCCGTCGTAGGTGTCACCGGGATATTCATCGGGTCCCACCAGGCTCTCCAGCACCAGCAGCCCCGCCGCGTTACAGAAATGCGGAACAATGATGTTGACAAGCGCCGGTGCCATCTGGTCGATGTCGAGCGCCCCGCCGGTCCTGGCGAAGGCGCCGTCGAGTAGCGCGTGCCGCATTATTGCCGGGTCGAGAAAACGCTCCTCGGACGGCGGGGCGATGCGCAGGACGACCTGGGCGACGAGGTTCGCGTCGGTCGAGCGGATCGGCTGGACCGTGACCACAGCGTCCGCGTGATGGCCGTTGCCGGTCTTGATCGTCAGCACCGCGGTGCCCTCGCGGTCGGAGCAGGCAGCGTCGATGAGCGACTGCAGCCCGTTGCCGTAGGCGGATCCGGTGACCAGGCTGCTGAGTTCCATGCCGAGCAGCGGCCCCTGCGATTCGGACAGGACGTCGCCGGCGGCGCGATCGTGCTGGAGAATCCGGCCCGACTTGTCGACCCCCACCGTGAGCGTTCTGGCTGACGTGCTCGACAGGAGCGCAGCTATGTCAGCCGCCATTCCGGATGTGACCATCCGACGCGCTCCCTCCAGCACTCATCACGACTCGTTCGCCTCATTATGGAACAAGTTTCCGCGTATTGAGAAAGAATGCGCCGCTGGCCGTGCTTTGCTCTGGCCAATGTTCTCGGGCCGGCCCGGGCCGGAGCTGGGCCGGTGCGGGCTCCCGGCTGCGGTGGTTCCTTCCGGTCACCTGCGTGACCATGCCAAGGTGGTGCCCTGGCCGACCCTGGCGGACCCGGCCAGCCCCTGGCCGACCTCGGCCGACGCGAGGAGGACGCATGCCACGGCCCCCGAGACTGACCGTGCTGGGCAGCCTGAACATGGACATCTCCGTGGCGGTGCGCCGGCTGCCGGGACCGGGGGAGACGGTGCTCGGGTCGGACGCGGTCATCGCGCCGGGCGGCAAGGGGGCCAACCAGGCCGTGGCCGCCGTGAGGCTGGCCGCCGTGGTGACCATGGTCGGCTGCGCCGGGGACGACGACTTCGGGCGGACGGCCCGCGGTGCGCTCGCGACCGAGGGCGTGGACGTCGGCGGGGTGCGCACGGTCCCCGGCAGCCTCACCGGGCTGGCCCTGATCACCGTGGACGACACCGGCGAGAACGTGATCACGGTGGCTCCTGGGGCCAACGCGCGGGTCGGCGAGGCCGAGATCGGCGCGGCGCTGTCGGCCGCCGGCGACGTGCTCGTCCTGTCGGCGGAGATCCCCGCCGAGGCACTAGCGTCCGCCCTGGCGCAGGCCCGCGCGGCCGGCCTGCCGTGCCTGCTCAACCTGGCGCCGGCCCCGGCCGGGGCGGCCGCGCTGCTGGCGGGCGGCGTCGACTGGCTGGTCGTGAACGAGTCCGAGGCCGCGGCGATGCTGGGCCGCGGCGTCGCTGGCCTGGCCGAGGCGGCCGCGGCCGCGCGGGACCTGTGCGGGCTCGGCGCCGGGCACGCCGTGGTCACCGCGGGCTCGGCCGGAGCCGCGCTGGCGGGCCCGGCGGGGGAGGAGACCATCCCGGCGTTCGCGGTACGCAGCGTGGACAGCGTCGGCGCGGGCGATGCGTTCGTGGCCGCGCTGGGAGTGGTGCTGGCCGCCGGGGTGCCGGACGCCGACGCGGTCCGGGCCGCGTGCGCGGCCGGCGCGACCGCCACCACCCGCCGCGGCACGCAGGACGCGCTGCCCCGCCCACCCGACATCCAGACCGCCACCGGCTTCACCTGGCCCGCCTGACCTGATCGCCTGGCCAGCCCGGCGCACACGCTGTTCCCCGCGACGGAGCGACCGTGGGCCTACGGTGTCAGGCGTCGCGGGCGGGCTCGCCGTGGCTGGCGTTCGCGCGGCCGCGACCCCAGTACGCCTTGGGCGAGACCTGATCCTCGCTGAAGCCGCGTTCGGCCAAGACCTCGCGCAGCCGGGACACCACCTTGGCCTCACCGAACACGTACGCGTGGCCGCGGCCGGGCCGCAACTCGACCTCGGCCGCCTCCGCCGCCAGCGCGGCCGGGTCGCCCGCGGGCGCGCCCAGCCGGTGCAGCCACGAGATGCGGATGGTCGCCGCCACGTTCAGTTCCTGCTCGTCGCTTTCCTCGGGAACCTCGAGGATCAGCGTGGCCTGGCTGCCCGCGGGCAGCGACTCGGTCATCGCGAACGTGGCGGCCAGCGCCGACTCGTCCGCCAGGAACAGGTGCCAGTCCGCCGTGGCCGATGTGGTGATCTTCCCGCGCGGCCCGATGCCCTCGATCCGGTCGCCGGGCTGGGCCGACCGCACCCAGCGCTCGCCGGGGCCGTCGCCGTGCAGCACGATGTCCATGGTGAGCAGCCGCTGCGCGGGGTCGATGTCGCGGATCGTGTAGCGCCGCCGCACCGGCCGGTTGCCCTCGGCCGCCACCAGGAGCATCACGTCCTGGCCCGGCAGGTAGGCGAACCCGTCCAGTTCCGGTGCGGTCAGCCGCAGCCGCTGCATGTGCGGGGTGAGTTGCGCCGAATCGACGACCTGGAAGTCCAGCCGGGTCGTGCTCGCCAGCGGCCCGGACAGTTGGGCGAACGGGTCATCGAGGGCCGCCAGGGTCGATTCCGGCAGTGCGTCAGCCATCGGGCGCTCAGCCTTTCCGCTTGGTCTTTGGTGTGTCGGTCGTCAGTGCGGCGGAGGCGGCCGCACCGCAGCCTGGCGTGCTCACCGGGCCTCGCTGACCCCCTCCGCTTCCACCGACAACGTTAGGTGATGGGGTGAGCTTCCCGCCGCGTCAGGTGATGCGACGAGGCTTCCGTCGCGTCGGGTGACGCGGTGAGCTTTCCGTCGGGCCGGGTGTCGGGAGATGTCACTGGCGGGGCTGCTGCCTCGTCTCGGGGAGCGAAGGCAATCCTCGATCAAGGAGCAGATGATGAACCTCGCGCTCTGGATCGCTGCCGGGGTGCTGGCCGCGGTTCTCCTGGTCGCCGCCATCAACAAGCTGGTCATTCCCCGGGAGAAGCTGGCCGCCTTCCCGGGTGGGGGATGGGTGGAAGACTTCAGCCCCGGCGCCATCACGGGCATCTCAGCCCTCGAGATCCTCGGCGCGGTGGGCCTGATCCTGCCCGCCGTGCTCGGCATCGCGCCGGTTCTGGTGCCGCTGGCTGCCACCGGTGCCGCGTTGCTGTTTGCTGGCGCGGTGATCACGCGCCTGCGCCGTGGCGAGAAGCTGACGATCGTGGTCGACCTGGTCTATCTCGCCCTGGCCGTCTTCGTGGCGTGGGGCCGCTTCGGTCCCCAGCCCTTCCACGGCTGATCATTCAGGTTGGCTGAGCCGGCCGGCCCGGGTCACCCGGTGGACTCGCGGGCGACCAGGCGGCACGGCACGGTGTGGGTGCCGTGGGTGGGGTTGCCGTTGATCGCGGAGAGCAGGTGCTCGGCGGCCGCCCGGCCGACGTCTTCCAGGCACATGTCGATGCTGGTCAGGGGAGGGTCGGCGCCGCAGGCCATCGGCTCCCAGTTGTCGAAGCCGATCAGGGCGATGTCGTCGGGGACCCGGCGGCCGAGCAGGCGCAGCGTGTCGGAGACCCCGCGGGCGATCTGGTCGCTGCCGCAGAAGATGGCGTCGGTGTCGGGCGAGCCGCGGAGCAGGATGCTGGCGGCCTGCCGTCCCCAGGCCTCGCTCCACTCCCCGTAGAGCACGTTATGGGCGGAGAACGCCACGCCGGCCTCGGTCATCGCGTCGCAGAACCCGCTGGCCCGCTTGCGGGCCGCCAGGAAGCGCTCCGGCCCGGCGATGTGCCCGAACCGGCGGCGGCCCGCCTCCAGCAGGTGCGTCGCGCCGATCCGGCCGCCGCCGTAGTCGTCGGGCAGGACAGCGGGCTCGTCGCTGTCCAGCGACTGCGTCATCGCGTACACCACGGGCATGCCCAGGCCCAGGCCCACGCTGGGTCGCGGCTCGATCCGCCGCCCGGTGACAATCAGCCCGTCCACCTGGCGCCCGACCAGCATCTCCAGGTGCTGCCGCTCGCGGACCGGGTCGTCGCGCGTGTCGCACATGAACACCGAGATCTGGCCGGCCCCGAGTGCGTCCTCGGCGCCGAGCATGACCGGGATGCTGAACCGGCCGAAGCTGTCGGTCGTGATCAGCCCCACCGTGTAGGTCCGGCCCGCCAGCAGGCCCCGGGCCAGGACGTTGGGGGAAAAGCCGAGTTCGCGCGCGGCCGCGATGACCCGGGCCCTCGTCTCGGCCCGGAGTTTTCCCTGGCCGTTGAGGGCTTTGGACGCGGTACCGATCGAGACGCCGGCCTGTGCCGCCACGTCCCTGATGGTCGCTCGCCTGCTTTCCGGCTCCCTGACAGGCAAACGGTTGCTCCAACTCTCAGTCCAAGGTCAACGTCTTCATATCGTAATAGAACCGAGCTTGTACAGGCTTGACGATGGTATCGGGCGCGTCCTAGGTTGCCGAGGAAAACCTATTCCTGATCTTGAAGTCCAGCTCTCGCTCGGGGCCGCGATGTCAGCGGACAGCCGATGCAGGCAATGTACGGAAACAAGCAGGTTGCAGGCTGCCGCCAGGGAAACGCGGTGGTCGACACCGGAGGAGATCATCGAGTCGGCGCGGATGTATGGCGTCTACATTCCGCCGGTGTTCCTCGGATTCTCGTGCCGTTAACCGTTCCACGCCTGGCCACGGTGCCTATTTTCCTCATCGTCACGGCCTGGAATGAACCCCGCTACGTCGACCCGCTGAGCCAGGACTCGCGGGCTCAGACAGTCCAGGCCGGCGCGCGGAACCTCCTCTCTTCCCACTCGGCCAACTGCCCGCAGGCGGTTGCCGCGACCGCAATGGCGATTGCGCCGGCGATTGTCGCTTACGCGTTCCTGAGTAACCGCGTGATCACCCGGCATGACCGCCGGGACCCTCGAGTGAACGTCTTGACGGGTGGGGCGGTAGGTTCTACCGTGACAGAGGAAAACCTATTCCTCGGTAATCACCCGCGGCCTCGGACTGCTGTGCCCGGGTTCGGGAGCACACGGGGCGCCGCCGGGTCAGCGGCGAACCGGGAAGGGATTCCGTGGCGGAACGGCATGGGGCGGTGCGGAGCCCCGCCCGAGCGGCTCTGGGGCGGGGGCCAACGAGCCCGACGCCGTCGGCGGCCGTCGCGCACCGGCCGCTGGACGGCCCGGGCGCCCGGCTGACGGGCGGGCTGCTGCACGACTGGCAGCGGCGCAACCGGCGGGAGAGCCTGCCGCTGGCGATGCGGCGCATGGACACGGCGGGGAACCTGGGCAACGTGCGCCTGGCCATCGCCGGGGCCAGCGAGGGCTACCGCGGCCCGGTGTTCATGGATTCCGACCTGTACAAGACGCTGGAGGCGATCGGATGGGAACTGGGCCGCGCGGCCTCGCAGACCCTGACCGCCTTCGCCGCCGATGCCACCGCGCTGCTGGAGAAGGCCCAGGAGGTCGACGGGTACCTGAACTCCTGCATCCAGGTGAGCGGGGAGCCCCGGTACCGCCGGCTGGCGTCGAGCCACGAGCTGTACTGCGCGGGCCACCTCATCCAGGCCGCGCTCGCCCACCAGCGGGCCTGCGGCTCGGCCGAGCTGATGCGGGTCGCGCGCCGCTTCGCCGATCACCTGGTCGAGGTCTTCCTGGGCCGGGTCGCCGGGATCGACGGCCACCCGGAGGTCGAGACCGCGCTGGCCGAGTTGTACCGCGAGACCGGCCACGGGCCCTACCTGAGGCTGGCCAGCCAGTTCGTCGAGCAGCGCGGGCGGGGGCTGGCCGGCGACTCCGGGTTCGGCCACCGCTACCTGCAGGACAGCGTGCCGGTCCGGGAGTCGGTCGCGCTCGCGGGGCACGCGGTCCGGGCCCTGTACCTGGAGGCCGGCGTCGTCGACGTGGCCACCGAGACCGGCGACGCGGAACTGCTGGCCGCGTCGGTCACCCGCTGGACCGACATGGTGGCGACCAAGACCGCGCTGACCGGCGGCGTCGGTTCCCGGCACTCGGGCGAGTCGTTCGGTGACGCGTTCGAACTGCCGCCGGACCGGGCCTACAACGAGACCTGTGCCGCGATCGCGAGCTTCCAGTGGAGCTGGCGGCTGCTGCTGGCCACGGGCGAGAGCCGGTACGCCGACCTGATGGAGCGCGTGCTCTACAACGCCTTCGGCGCGGCCGTCTCCGGCGACGGGCAGCGGTTCTTCTACGTCAACCCGCTGCAGCGCCGCGCGGATCACTACGAGGAGGACGACCCGGGACGGCGGCGGGAGTGGTTCTCCTGCGCCTGCTGCCCGCCGAACATCATGCGCCTGCTCGCCTCGCTCGGCCACTACACGGCGACCGCCAGCGACGACACGCTGCACGTGCACCTGTTCGGCGGGGCGCGCATCGAAGCCAACCTGGGGACCGGGCCCTTGCGCGTCGACATGACCACCGAATACCCCTGGTCGGGTGCGGTCGGCCTGCGGGTACGCAGCGCGCCGCAGGAGGAGTGCGGGCTCGCGGTCCGCATTCCGGGGTGGAGCGCCGCGCCCCGGTTCGAGGTCAACGGCACGCCGGTCGCGGCCGATCCCGCCGACCGCGGCTACCTGGTCGTGCGGCGCCGCTGGCAGCGCGGCGACGTGCTGCGCTGTGACCTGGACGTCACGGCGCGGCTGACGGGCCCGAGCCGGCGCATCGACGCACTGCGCTCGATGGCGGCGCTCGAGCGCGGCCCGCTCGTGTACTGCTTCGAGCAGGCCGACCAGCCCGTCGAGGTGAACCTCGAGGACCTGGCCCTCACCCCCGGCCCCATGCAGGAGCGGACCGTCACCCTGCCCGGGGCCGGCCACAGCGTCGTCCTCGACGTTCCCGCCAGGCACCTGGCGCCCGCCGCCGGCGGTGGCCTGCCCTACGCGCCGCTGCGCCTGGCCGGCCGCAGCGGCCAGGACGGCCAGGCGGGCCAGCCCGCGGACCGGGTCACCGTGACGGCCATTCCCTACTTCCAGTGGGACAACCGCGACGGACGGCCCATGCGGGTCTGGATGCCGGCCGCGGGGCTGCCCCACCCGGCGGACGCCTAACGAGGCCCTCAACGAGGAGGTCAGAACAGATGCAACCCCCCTACAGGAAAGCGACGGCGCTGGCCGCCGCGGTTCTCAGCCTGTCTCTCGCCGCCGCGGCGTGCGGCGGCAGTGGCGGCGGCTCGTCGTCATCCGGCGGCAAGACCACGATCAGCTTCTGGGTGCGCGTGGACAACCCGAGCGTGGGGCTGGCCAAGATGTTCAACGCCACCCACAAGAACATCCACGTCAACGTCACGGTGATCCCCGACGCCGAGTACGTGACCAAGCTGGGCGCCGCGGTCCGCGGCCACTCGGGCCCGGACGTGGCCGACTTCGACGACATCAACGCCCCGCTGTTCGCGGCCACCCAC
>DATAVV010000080.1:0-3346 GCA_036267555.1 Streptosporangiaceae bacterium
AAATCTCATGATGAGATATCTCACCGCACGCGTGATATATCACATCGCGTAATGGGCTGATCCCTTCCTCCCGACCTAATTTCGTGCCGTAAGCCTCACGAATTGATGGAAGGGAGCTGGTCGTCATGACTTACTCCGATACGGAGCGGCGGCCCGGCATGATCCGCGGCTTGCGGGACCTGGCCACATTGCTGGAATCGTGCCCAGAAATACCCGCACCATACACACTCGAGGTGCTGGTATTCCCACCCCAGGGCACCGATCCGGAAATTTGCGCGGAGGTCGATCGGGTCGCGGCGCTGCTCGGCGTCCCTGTCCGGGACGAAACGGCCCAGCACGCTCATTACACCGCCTCTCAGCGTTTCGGTTCGGTGGAATACCGGATTGTCGCTATCCCGTCCCGCATTCGCGCGTACCACAATGCGCGGAGCTCCTACGCCGGCAATGTCATGCCCGGCGCGAATGAGGAGGTCGGCCGGTGAACGCGGTCACCTGGATTCTGTTCGGCTTCATGTTCCTGGCCGGGGCGCTGGCCGGAATGCTGGCGCTGCTCACCGCCGGTATCCGCAGTGACGATCGCCGCCGGAATATCCATCTCGCTCCGCGCACCCATGCGCAGTCGGCCTCACGGCGCTTGCTGGTCAGCATCCGCAAGCCCGGCGAGCCCAGCGACGGCGAGGAGGACTGATGTCCGGCCTCGCGATCCCGTCACCGGGGAAACGGTGCCGCTGCGGCGCCCGCCGTGACCAGACGGCGAAACGGTGCGCCAAGTGCCGCGCCCGCCAGCGCTACCGCCGCGCCGCTCATTACCGCACCGTCGCGCAGCGCCGCGCGGCCCGGTTCTCCCCGGACCGCCCCCAGCGAAAGGACATGCCGTCATGACCGTCACGGTCCCGCTCGTGCTCATCGTCGCCGCGATCATCTGGGTCGCCTACCGCTACATGGGCCTGCGTGTCTGGCAGGCCGTCGTCTGCCTGGTCTTCGGGTTCCTGCTCGCGGCCACGACCGCCGCCCCGGAGATCCGCAGCCTCATCACCGCAATCGTCCAGTGGCTGGCCAAGCCATGACCCGGGGAGCTGATGCCTAGTGACCAACCCCGCCCGCCCTGGCCCGCTCGACCTGCAGGACATCGCCACCAGAAACCGCAACGCCCGGCACATCGTCACCGGCTTCTCCCGCTCGCTGCCCACCCTGGCCGAGGTGTGGCGCTACCTGTCCGCCGCGCTAGCCGACACGTCCCGGCTCGTCGCCGAGGTTGTCCGCCTGCGCGCCGACCTGGCCGCCGCCCGCCTCGACCGCGCCAACCTGCTGGCCGCCATCCGCGCCGCCCTGGCCGCCGACCGCGACGGCGAAACCGACCCTCTGGGCTACCTGCGCGACGAACTAGCCGACCGGGCCACCGGCCCCGGGAGGCGCGGATGACCAGCTACCGCAAGATGCGCCGCCAGGCCCGGCACGCCCGCCGGTCCGGCCTGCAGCCCATGATGGTCATCAACACCGGCGACCAGCTGCCCGAAAGCCTCGCCGTGGCCGCACTGCGGTGGGCCTGGCGGTACCGGTCCGAACTCGCCCCCGCTTACTTCGGCGCCCTGCTGCTGGCGGCCGGTTGGTGGCTGCACACCACCCACCGGCACGCCTGGCCGGTCCCGGCCGCCCTCGCCGCGGCGACCGCCTGCGCGCTGCTCATCGCCGGCGCGAAAGCGGGGCTGGCTGCTGTCATCGAACGGCTGTACGCGGCCACGCTCACGCTAGCCGCGGGGGGATGGCTGGCCGCCTCGGTCCTCCTCGGCCCGGCCACGCCGCCGCTCCCGCAAGCCCTCATCGTCGGCGGCCTGGTGCTGTCGGTCCCGTGGTGGGCGCACCGGCGCCGGCGGGCCAAGGTCCGCATCGAACGCAAGCTCGAGGCCTGGCCCGACATCGCCCGCGCGGTCGGCCTGCCCGGCTCCCAGGTCATGTCCGCCGTTGTGGACGTGTGGGGCTGGCGCTCGCGCCTGCGGCTGGCGCGCGGCCAGACCATCACCGACGTGATCGGCCGGATTCCCGCGCTGGAATCGGCGCTGGGCACCTTCCGGGGCGCGGTCCGCGTCTACCCGACCCCGGACGACCTGGCCAACCGATGCGAACTGCGGGTGCTGGACATCGACCCGCACGCCGGCGCGATCACCTGGCCCGGCCCCTCGGTGACTTCGATCACCGAGCCGATCGACCTTGGCCCGTTCGAGGACGCCGCCCCCTGCCGGGTGTCGTTCCTGCGCCGTCACGGCCTGGTCGGCGGCAGCACCGGCTCGGGCAAGAGCGGCGGCCTGAACGTGATCATGGGCAACCTGGTGGCCTGCGGCGACGTGGTCATCTGGGCCATCGACCTCAAGCGCGGCATGGAACTCGGCCCATGGTCCTCGTGCATCGGCCGGCTGGCCACCACCCCGGACCAGGCCCGGGCCCTGCTGGCTGATGCGGTGGCGATCGTGCAAGCCCGCGCGGCCCAGCTCGCCGCCGAAGGACGCCGCACCTGGGAACCGTCCCCGGACGCCCCCGCGCTGATCATCGTCATCGACGAGTACGCCGAACTGGCCGACGACGCGGCCGAGGCGATGCCGGACGCGGACACCGTGGCCCGGCTCGGCCGGGCCGTGGCCGTGACGCTGATCGCCGCGACCCAGCGGCCGACGCAGAAGGCCATGGGCCAGGGCGCGGTCCGCTCGCAGATGGATCTGCGGATCGCGTTCCGTGTCCGCGAACGCAAAGACGTGGACCTGATCCTCGGGCAGGGCATGCTGGCGGCCGGGTGGCAGGCTCACACCCTCAACGCGCCCGGCAAGTTCCTGGTCAGCGACCCCGAGCACGCCAGCCCGAAACGGGCCCGCGCCTACCTGCTCACCGACCAGGCCGTTACCGAGACTGCTGCCCGGTACGCCGGCCAGCGACCCGAACTGGAAGACACCTCTCAGCGCGCCATGCAGACCGGGCCGGCCACCTCCGCCGCCGATCCGTCCCGCGACACCGGGTTGTCCGACCCGGCACCGGCCGTCGGCGTGGACCTGGGCGGTACCGAGGCGACCGCCGATGACGCGCTGTGGCTCGCGCTGTGCCTGGCCCCCGACGAGGGCACCGACGTGGCCGAACTGCTCCGGGTGACCGGCATGAGCCGGCCCACCTTGTACCGGCGGCTGGCCGACCACGCCAAGGCCGGCCGTGCCACTCAAGTCAGCCGCGGGCGCTGGCGTGCCCAGATGACCCAGGAGCCGCCCCGTGACTGACCCCGCCATCCCAGTGCCGCCGCGCCGTCTCCGCTCCCCGCACGGGCACCGGGACACCCACAGCCTGTACGTGGGCGACGCCCGCGAAG
>DATAVV010000081.1:0-7094 GCA_036267555.1 Streptosporangiaceae bacterium
GCATCTCCAAGCAGGCCGTCGCGCAGAACACGCCGATCGAGGGCACCCCGTACACCGCGGCGCAGATCGCGACCACGTCCGGCGAGAACAACTACAACTGCGGCGGCATGACCGGCATCGACTACAGCAAGCCGGGCGCCCAGGCGTTCATCGACTCCTGGGCCGACGAACTCGCCTCCTGGGGCGTGGACTACCTCAAGCTGGACGGCGTCGGCTCGTTCGACATCCCCGACGTGGAGGCCTGGTCGAACGCGCTGCGGCAGACCGGCCGCCCGATCCACCTCGAACTGTCCAACAGCCTCAACATCGCCGACGCCTCGACCTGGGCCCAGTACTCCAACGGGTGGCGCACCGGCGGCGACATCGAGTGCTACGGCTGCGAGACCAGCGGGACCAGCTACCCGCTCACCGACTGGGCCAACGTGGAGTCCCGGTTCGACCAGGTCGCCGCGTGGCAGCCAGACGGCGGTCGCGGCGCGTTCAACGACTACGACTCGCTGGAGGTCGGCAACGGGAGCAACGACGGGCTGACCCCTGACGAGCGGCAAACCCAGATGAGCCTGTGGGCGCTGGCCGCCTCGCCGCTGATCCTGGGCACGGACCTGACTCACCTCGACCCCACCGACCTGGGTTACCTCAAGAACCGCGCGGTGCTGTCGGTGGACCAGGACGCGATCGACGCGTCCCGGGTCGCTGACACCGCCACGTCGCAGGTCTTCGCCAAGACCGAGCGCGGCGGCGACGTGGTCGTGGGCCTGTTCAACACCGGCAGCGCGCCCGAGGTGGTGTCGACCACGGCCGGCGCCGTGGGCTTGCCCGCCAGCGGCAGTTACCTGCTAAACGACCTGTGGGCCCACCGCGTGACCGAGAGCGGCCTGGCGATCGCCGCCGACGTGCCCTCGCACGGGGTCGCGCTGCTGCGGATCACGCCGACGAGCCATCCCGGGCTGGCGCCCCCGGCGACCACGCTGTCGCTGAGCGGGCCGGCCGCGCTGACCGGCGGCCAGCCGGGTTCGGTCACCGAGACCTTCAGCAACGACGGCACGCAGCCCGTGTCCGGCGTGCGCTTGCGCCTGTCGGTGCCGTCGGGCTGGACGGCGAAGCCCTCGTCGGCCACGACCGTCGCCTCGGTCGGGGCCGGGCAGACCGCGCAGGCCACGTTCTCGGTGACCGCGCCCGCGCCGTCCGGGCTGTTCCAGCCGGCCACGCTGACCGGCAGTGCGGCCTACCGGTGGCACGGGCTGATCACGGAGCGGGTGTCGGAGGGCCTGCCGGTCACGGTCAGCCCGCCGGTCCAGCCGCCGTACCTGACGTACTCGTCGGCCACCGACGCGCCGGCCGCGTTCGCGCAGGCCGGCAGCGAGTTCGGCATCTCGGGTGCGGGCGCGGACCTGTGGACCGACGCCGACGCGTACTCGGCGGTCTACCTCAAGAGCGCGGCCGCGTCCGCCTCGACGGTCGAGACCGAGGTGACCTCGCAGCAGAACATGACCGGTTTCGCCAAGGCCGGGATCATCGTCCGCAACGACATGACCGGCTCCGGCACCTCGCCCGAGGGCGTCGTCCTGTTCGAGTCCCCGTCCGGCGGCATCCAGCTCGAGTGGGATTCGAACGGCGGCGACAACATCGACTCGGTGACCCCGGCCAACGGCACGATCCCGGAGAGCCTTCCGGTCTACCTGGAACTGGTCCGCAACGGTGCCACGTACACCGGTTACTACTCCTACGACGGCACCGGCTGGCTCACCGTGGGCAGCGCGACCGTGCCCGGTCAGGCCGCGACGCAGGACGCGGGCATGTTCTTGACCTCGCACGCGGCGGGCGACCCCGGGCAGGCCGTGTTCAGCGGCTTCAGCGCCGCCGCCGGTGCCGCCACGCCACCGCTGGCCACCTCGTACGAGGCGGAGTCGGCGGCGAACACGGTCGCGGGCGGCGGCGCGGTCGCGTCCTGCTCGACCTGCTCGGGCGGGGCCAAGGTCGGTTTCGTGGGCGAGGGCGGCACGCTGACGTTCAACGGCGTGACCGCGCCGGGCGCCGGCACCTACCAGGTCACGATCGCCTACTGCGACGGCTCCGCCACCGGGCGCCAGGCCACGGTCAGCGTGAACGGCGGCCCCGCGCAGACCCTGTCGTTCACGCCCACCGGCAGCTTCACCACGGTCGGCACGATGACCGTGCCCCTGTCCCTGGCCGCCGGGGCCAACACGATCGAGTTCGCCAACCCCGCCGCCTACGCCCCCGACTTCGACCGCATCATCGTGGCGGAGGCTCCCGGCTAGCGTCCAGTCGGGAAGAGGCTCGCGCGGGTCGAGCCAGGCCTGGGGGACGCCGCCCAGGCCGGGCGGATCTCGCCGTCCTCGTGCAGTACGCGCACGATCGCGAGCGCCATCGCGGTGTCGTCGGTCCAGTGCCACGGCGCGTCGGCTGGGATCCGCCGGTCCTTGATCATTCCGATGGCCTCGATGTTGCCGGCGCGTTCCTCACTGAGGCTGGAAGTATCTGGCCGGCGTCACGCCGGTCTCCCGGCGGAACGCCGCGACGAAGGCACTGGCCGACTCGTACCCCACCCGCCGCGCCACGTTCCCGACCGGCTCGCCGGCGGCGAGCGCGGGCAGCGCGGCCTGCAACCGCAGCAGCGCCCGCCAGCGGCCGAACGGGACCCCGGCGCCGACGGCGAACCCGCGGGCCAGGGTCCGGCTGCTGGCGCCAACCTGCCGGCCCCATTCCGCCAGCGTCCGGCCGTCGGCTGGGTTCTCGGCCAGCGCCTGAGCCACCTGCCTGGCCCGTTCCTCCGCGGGCATGCGGACCTCGATGGCAGTCATCGGCACCGGCTGCAGGAGGTCGACAAGCAGGGTCTCGGCGTGCCCGCGCCGGTCCGGGTCGAGGCCGGGATCCTCCAGGTAGCCAATCAGCTCAGCCAGCAGCGGGCTGGCCGCCACCGGCGTGCAGTCCGGCCAGTCGATCGGGCACAGGTCCGGCCTGACATACAACGTCCGCATGACGGCAGCGCCGGCGGACATGGTCTCGTGCCGCACTCCGGCCGGGATCCACAGCGCTCGGGTGGGCGGCAGCGCCCAGGCGGCCGCGGCGGTGCGGACGGTCAGCACGCCGCTCGCCGCCCAGGCCAGCTGGTGATCGGGATGAGTGTGCCAGTCGAAAACCTGGCCGGCGGGCATCGGGAAGGTCACGGCGATGACGGCGGCCGCGGGGTCGCGCTCATCCGCGGCACATTGTCCGTCCTGCGACACAGGATGGCAGCCTACGCCCTTCGGCTCGGCCCAGCCCGTCCGTAGCGTTGGGACCATGAACGGCAATCACGCACAGCTGTGCCCGAGCCCGGAGTGGGCGGCGCACATTCAGGACGAGGTCCTGCCCTCGCTGACGCAGCAGGCGGACCTCGGCGAGGACATGCTTGAGATCGGCCCGGGACCCGGCGCCGCCACCGAGCGGCTGCGCCACGAGGTCAAGCGGCTGACCGTGGTCGAGGTTGACGGCGCCGCCGCCGGGAAGCTGGCCAGCCGGTACCGGAACACCAACGTCGAGGTCGTCACCGGCAGCGCGACCGAACTGACCTCTCCGGACGGGTCCTTCGACGCGGTCGGCTCGTTCACCATGCTGCACCACGTGCCCACGCTGGCCGAGCAGAACAAGATCCTGGCCGAGGTGTTCCGGGTGCTGCGCCCGGGCGGCGTGCTGATCGGCTCGGACAGCCTGGCCAGCAACGACCTGCACCATTTCCACGAGGGCGACACCTACAACCCGGTCGAGCCGGCCGGCTTGCTCGCCCGCCTGCAGACCCTGGGCTTCGAGAAGATCACCATCGTCGTCGACGGCATCCTGAAGTTCGTCGCCCACAAGCCGGCCGGGCAGAGCAACTGTGGCGCCGAATCCAGCGGGCTCCGCTGATCAGTCGCGGTCGTTCGCCGACGCCTGGGCGGCGCGGGCGAGGCGGGCCGACAGGCCGCGCAGGGTCTCGACGAGTTCGGGCGGGTCGAGGACCTCGACGTCGAAGCCCTTGAGGCCGATATAGAGGGCGAGTTCGTCGAGGGAGTTGGACCCGGTGTGCAGGATGCAGCGGTCCGCGCCGGCGGGTTCGATCCGCCCGGCGGTGGGGGAGGAGCGCTGCGCGAGATCCTCGGCGGGCGCGTGCACCAGTATCCGGGCCTGGTAGCGGTAGGGGGCCGAGGAGATCGCCTGCGAGACGTAGGCGGCCGGATCGTCGGACGGCAGCGGGCGCGGGGTGAACCTGGCCCCGGGCGGGCCGAGCGGCACCTCGATGCGGTCCACGCGGAACGTGCGCCAGTCGGCGCGGTCGACATCCCAGGCCAGCAGGTACCAGCGGCGCGGGGTGTGGACGAGGCGGTGCGGCTCGACCAGGCGGACGGTGAGGTTACCGCCGGCAGTTACCTTTCCGGCCGTGACGTTTTCCCGGCGGGCGGCGCTGCTTAGATCTGAGGCGCTGCCCTGGCCAGTACCTCCGTTTCCGAAGTTCCCGTCGGTTTCGCTGTTCAGGGCAGTGCCGCTGCCGCGCCCGGGCTGGCTGCCGCTGCCGCGTCCGGGCGCGGCGCTGCGACTGCGGTAGCGCAGGCGCAGGCAGCGGTGGTCCCGGCACGCGGCCGCGACCGCGGTGAGCAGGTCGGGGTCCACGCTGTCGGCCGCGAGGCCCGGTCCGGTCAGCGGGACCGTGGTGGCGTGGAAGGCGGAGATGCGGTGCCGCAGTCGTGACGGCAGCATCTGCTGGAGCTTGGTCAGCGCCCGCAGCGACGTCTCCTCCAGGGCCGCCACGCTGCTCACCGCGGCCGTGTGCAGGCTGATCGCCACGGCCACCGCCTCGTCGTCGTCGAGCAGCAGCGGCGGCAGGGCCGCGCCGACGCCGAGCCAGTAACCGCCCGCCGCGCCCGGGGCCGCCTCCACCGGGTAGCCGAGATCCCGCAACCGGTCGATGTCGCGCCGCACCGTGCGCAGGCCCACGCCGAGCCGGCCGGCGAGTTCGGTGCCCCGCCAGTCCCGCCGCGACTGCAGGAGAGAGAGCAGGCGCAGCAGCCGCGCCGAGGTTTCCAGCATGCCGTCATTCCCGCATCTATTAGTGCCAGATCTTGACACCAATGCTTCCTATCGTCGCAGGTATGACGAACAACACCAACGTCCCGGGCGAAGGGCTCATCCGGCCCTACCGCATCGACATCCCGCAGGCCGACATCGACGACCTGGCCGAACGCCTGGCCCGTACCCGCTGGGCCCGCGACCTGCCGGGCACCGGCTGGGAGCGCGGCGTCCCGGCCGCGTACCTGCGCGACCTGGCGAGCTACTGGGCCGGGGAGTACGACTGGCGCGCCCAGGAGGCGGCGCTCAACGCCCTGCCGCAGTTCATCACCACGATCGACGGCACCGACGTGCACTTCCTGCACGTGCTTTCGGTGGAACGCGGCGCCACGCCGCTGTTGCTGCTCCACGGCTGGCCCGGCTCGGTCGTCGAGTTCCTCGACCTGGTCGGCCCGCTCACCGACCCGGCCGGCCACGGCGGCGACCCGGCCGACGCGTTCCACCTGGTGATCCCGTCGCTGCCCGGCTACGGGTTCTCCGGGCCGCTCACCGAGACCGGCTGGACCGACGGCCGCGCCGCCGCCACGCTGGCCGAGTTGATGGCCCGGCTCGGCTACGACCGCTACGGGGTGCAGGGCGGGGACGTGGGCGCGTTCATCGGCCCGCTGATCGGCCGCGCGGCCCCGGACCGGGTCATCGGCGTGCACGTCAACGCGCTGGTCACGTTCCCGACCGGCGACCCGGCCGACATGGCCGCGCTGACCGAGGCCGAGCAAGGCCGGCTGAAGCTGATGCAGCAGTGGCAGGAGAAGTCCGGGGCCTACATGCAGGTCCAGGGCACCCGGCCGCAGACGATCGGGCAGGCGCTGACCGACTCCCCGTCCGGGCTGCTGGCCTGGATCGTGGAGAAGTTCCAGGAGTGGACCGACCCGGCGGCCAAGCTGCCCGAGGACGCCGTGGACACCGACCGGATCCTCACCGACGTGAGCATCTACTGGTACACCGCCACCGCGGCCTCGGCCGCGCACACCTACTACGAGCGGTTCAACGACCCTGCCATGTGGATGCCCAAGGAGCGCTCGGCCGTGCCCACCGGGGTGGCGGTGTTCACCACCGACATCGCCATTCGCCGGTTCGCCGACAAGCTCAGCAACGTCGTGCACTGGTCGGAGTTCGACCGCGGCGGCCACTTCGCCGCCCTGGAGGCCCCCGACCTGCTGGCCGGCGACATCCGGGCGTTCTTCGGCGCCCGGCGCTGACGCCCAACCGGGCGGCCAGGCTCTACGGTGATGCTCATGCAGGTCGACATCACCAGGCTCAGCGCCACCGAACTGCTCGGGCTGTACCGGCGGCGGGAACTGTCGCCGGTGGAGGCGACGCAGGCGGCGCTGGACCAGATCGATGCCCGCGACGCGGCGGTCAACGCCTTCTGCCTCGTGCGGGGGAAGGAGGCGCTGGCCGCCGCGCGGGAATCCGAGCGCCGCTGGCACGCGGGCGAACCGGACGGGCTGCTGGACGGCGTGCCCACCTCGATCAAGGATCTCCTGCTGACCACCGGGTGGCCCACGCGGCGGGGTTCGCGGACCATAGCCGCGGCCGGGCCGTGGCCCGAGGACGCGCCGGCGGTGGCCCGGTTGCGCGAGCACCACGCCGTGCTGCTGGGCAAGACGACCACGCCCGAGTTCGGCTGGAAGGGCGTGACGGACAGCCCGCTGACCGGGGTGACCCGCAACCCGTGGGACGTGAGCCGGACCTCGGGCGGGTCCAGCGGCGGCGCGGCGGCCGCCGTGGCCTGCGGCATGGGCCCGCTCGCGGTCGGCACCGACGGCGCTGGGTCGATCCGGATCCCAGCAGCTTCTGCGGCATCGTGGGGCTCAAGCCGACCCACGGCCGGGTGCCGGTCTACCCGCCCAGCGCGTTCGGCACGCTGTCGCACGTCGGGCCGATGACCCGGACCGTGGCCGACGCCGCGCTGCTGCTCGACGTGATCGGCGCGCCCGACGCCAGGGACCCGCTCGCGCTGGACCGCCAGGCCCCGGTCGCCGGCGACC
>DATAVV010000082.1:0-5467 GCA_036267555.1 Streptosporangiaceae bacterium
ACCGGAGATCACGTTCTGCAGGCCGGTCAGGGTTGCGTCCTGGCCGGTGACCGGGAAGGTGTTCGGCTTGACGCCCCGGGTCTGCAGGTAGTGGATGATCGGCGCGCCGTTCTCGTCGTTCGGCATGAGCACCGCGTTGATGTTCGGATGCGCCGTGAACGCGGCCTGGAACTCGGTCAGCGCGGTCGGCGGGTCCCAGGTGCCGGCCGGGTTGGCCACGTCGGTGTAGGTCTTGTTGGCGAAGTAGGGCTTGAGCACCGCGTCGTAGCCGTCGGCGAACAGCGTGGCGTTGTTGTCGGTCAGGGCGCCGTGCATGACCATGACCTGGGGCTTGGACACCTTCCAGGTCGAGATGCAGCTGACCAGGCCCTGGCCCAGCAGCGTGCCGACCTTCACGTTGTCGAAGCTGACGTAGTACTTGCGGCTGCCGCCCAGGGTGAGCCGGTCGTAGTCGATGACCGGGACGCCGTGGGCCTTGGCGTAGGACTCGATCCTGGCCCCGACACCGGAGTCGATCCCGTCCATGATCAGGACGCTGGCGCCCTTGGTGATGTCGGCCTGCGCGTCGGAGTACTCGGTGGCGTCGCTGCCCAGCGCGTTCTGGATGATGTAGTCCGAGGATTTGAGCCCGGCGAGCTGCAAGGACTTCTTCAGGTACGGGGCGTCGAATTCCACGTACCGGGTCGAGTAGGTGGTGTCGGGCAGGATCACCGCCACCTTGCCCTTGCCGCGCGAAGCGAGCGGCTTGAGCTTGGCCATCGCGGAGAAGTCCAGCGTGAACGACGCCGTGGAGAGCTTCGGCACACTCCCGCTGGAAGAACCCCCTGAACTCGACGCGCTGCTGCCGCAGGCGGCAGCGAGCAGGGCCGCGGCAGCGACCACCGATGTCAGAGCGATCTTTCTCTTGGCACTAAAGTCCAACGAAACCACCTCAATTGTGGGCGCGGCGTGCAGGCTCAGAAGGGGCGTTACGGATGTAGCGCGCTTTGGGTCGCTAGAGCGACTGCTGTCATGTAAACCGTAGACTTCCGTTAATTAACGTAGGCGTAAACATCTTCGCGGGGACGTTAAAATAGCGTTAACAAGCCGCCTTCCCGGCGCCTGTGACCACGAAAAAGTCCCGAAAAGGTCACGGTGACATCCCAAAGCGGTGACGCCTTGGTGCGCGAATCGCGCGGCTTAATCCGCGGCGATCCGGTAACCCGCGCGCGGCTGGGTCAGGATCAGCGGCGTGGCGCCCGCGCCCTCCAGCTTGGCCCGCAGCCGCCGCACGTAGACCCGCACGTACTCGGTCTCGGTCTCGTAGCCGTGTCCCCACACCCGCCGCAGCAGGTGGGCGTGGGTCAGCAGCTTGCCCCGGTTGGTGGCCAGTTCGCGCAGCAGCGCGAACTCGGTCGGGGTGAGGTGCACCGGCTGCCCGCTGCTCGTCACCTGCTGGCTGGCCAGGTCGATGGTCAGCTCGCCGATGCTGATCGCGGCGGGCTCGCTCTCCGGGGCGGCGGCGGGGCGGGTCCGCCGCAGCGTGGCCGTGATCCGGGCCAGCAGTTCCTCGATGCTGAACGGCTTGGTCATGTAGTCGTCGGCGCCCACGTTGAGCGCGGTGACCTTGTCCCGCTCGCCGCCGCGGGCCGAGACCACGATGATCGCCACCGACGAGCGCTCCCGGATCTGACGGCACAGCTCGAAGCCGTCGACCTCGGGCAGCATCAGGTCGAGCAGCACGATGTCGGGCTGCTCGGTCTCGAGCAGTTGCAGCGTGCGGATGCCGTCCGCCGACACCACGGTGTCAAAGCCCCGCACGGCCAGGTTGGACCGGATCAGGTCCACGATGTTGGGATCATCCTCGACGACGAGCGCTCGGGTGGTCGCCGCGTTATCAAACACTGCGGGCTCCCGCGCGGCGCGGGGCCGGCACCTCCGCCGGGGCCGGCTCACCGGCCTGGCCGTCCGGCCGGTCCGGCATCTCGATCGGCAGGTGGACCCGGAAGCAGGTCCCTTTCCCCGGTTGCTCCAGCACGATACGGCCCCCGTGAGCCTCGACGATTCCCTTGGCTATGGACAGCCCGAGCCCGGCGCCGGCGGTCGGAGTCCGGCGGCGGCGCATCGGCTCGTACGGCGCGGTAAAGATCTCGCTGGGCATCCCCGTCCCGTCATCGAGCACGCTGACCGCGACGCCGCCCTGGCCGGCCGCCTCGGCGCTGAGGCTGACCCGGGTGCCCGGCGGGTTGTGGCCCAGCGCGTTGTCCAGCAGGTTCACGAAGACCTGCTCGAGGCGGTCGTGATCGGCCCACACGACGGGCAGGGACTCCTCGCACGCCACCTCGATCATCGCCGCGCTGGCCGGCGGCAGGCAGGCCAACGCCGCGTCCAGCACCAGGGAGATGTCGCACCAGTCCCGCTGCAGGCGCATGATGCCCGATTCGATCGCGGAGAAATCGAGCAGGTCGCCGACCAGGCGCCCGAGCCGGGCCGACTCGGCCGCGATCCGGTGCAGGAAGCGCTGCTGCGAGTCCCGGTCCCAGGTCACGTCCGGCTGCATCAGGCTGGAGGCGTAACCCCGGATCGCGGTGAGCGGGGTGCGCAGCTCGTGGCTCAGCCGGGACAGGAAGCCACGCTGCAGTTCCTGGGAGCGGCGCAGGGCGGTGGCCTCCTGGTGCGCGAGGCCGGCCTCCTCGCGCTCCAGGGCCAGCCGCAGCGAGTGCGCGGCGTCCTCCATCAGCGCGGTCGCGTCGGCGGTGGGCGGCCCGCTGCGCCAGCCGGCCAGCAGCGCCGTGGGCCCGGCGGGCGCGGCGAAGGTGACGGCCAGGAACTGCTGGCCGGCGATCTGCACCCGGCTGGCCACGTCGTCGCGGCGCGGGGTCGCGAGCAGCCGCTCGGCCGTGCCGAGCAGCGCCGCGGGCGGGTCCGCGCCCCTTTTCCTCCCACCCGACATGACGAACGCGCGACACGACAACTCTGGCGCCCCCGCCGGCCCTGGTTTCGCCGCGGCGCCGGAGATCGCTGGTTTCGCGGCCGGGCCGGACGGCACCCGGGTCAGCAGGGCCGCCTGGTCGGCCTGGAGCCCGCGGCTGAGCGCCTGCAGCGCGACGGCCAGGCCGTTGGCCACCGGAACCGGCCCGGCCAGGGTCTCCAGCATCTCCCTGATCGTCTCGAGCACCCGGTTGCGCGCGGTGACCTCGTCGAGGAGCCGGTCCCGCTCGACCGCGCTCGCGGCGTACCCGGCGTAGAGAGTGACCAGGTCGAGCTCGTCGCGGTGCGGCTTGCCGGTGCCGCCGCGGAAGACCGTGATGACCCCCACCAGGCCACCCGGGCCCATCACCGGCACCGACCACGAACTGGCCACCTTGGCCGACCGGGCCAGGTCGCTGAACGGCGCCCAGGCGGCGCCGACGCGCACGTTGTCCACGACCGGCTGCTCGGTGGCCGCCGCCACGCCCACCGGCCCCCCGCCCTGCCCGAACGACAGCCGGGACCACGCCGCGAGCAGCGCATCGGGCAGGCCGAGCGACGCGGCGCAGACCAGTGCGTCACCCGACAGCAGGTGGATGCACAGCCGCTCGGTGCCGAGCGCGGCACCCAGCGCGGACAGGATCAGCGAGAGGCTGGACGAGGGCTCGGCCGAGACCAGCCGGTCGGCCAGGCCGTGCAGGCGGGTGAGCTGGCGCCGGGCCGATGAGTCCACCTGCTGGCCCGCGACCAGCGTCACGACGTCGTCCGGGTGGACCTGGTCGGGAACCACGTCGCCCACCACGCGGCCGTGCCGCAGCACCACGATCCGGTCGGCGAGCCGGAACATCTGGTCGATGTCATGGCAGGCGAGCACGATCGTCGTGCCCCGCTCACGCAGCCGCGCGATCAGCCCCTCCACCTGAGCCGACTCGGCGACCCCGAGCGCGGCGGTGGGCTCGTCGAGCAACAGCAGCCGGGGCTTGCGGGACATCGCCCTGGCCACCGCGACCAGCTGGCGCTGGCCGCCCGACAGCGAGTTAACGGCCCGGGTCGTGTCGGTGAGCGGTATCTGGTGCTCGGCCAGCATCGAGGCCGCGGCCGCGTGGAACCGGGTGTCGGACAGCAGGTGGCTGCGGCGCTCCTGGCCGAGCAGCAGGTTGGAGGCGACGTCCAGGTTGTCGCACAGCGCCAGGTCCTGCCAGACGACCGCGACCCCCTGGCGGGACACGGCGAGCGGGTCGTGGGTCACCGGCCTGCCGTCGAGCGCGATCTCCCCGCTGGTCGGCTTGATGTCGCCCGCGATGCAGCGCACCAGCGTGGTCTTGCCCGCCCCGTTCTCCCCCGCCAGAGCGACCAGCTCACCCGGCCGGACCGCGAGGTCGACGCCGTCCAGCGCGCGCAGCGGGCCGTAGCGGACCGCCAGCCCGGACACGGCCAGCAGCGGCCACGACGGCTCCGGTACCACACCGGCGGCGGCTGCGCTCATCTGGCTATTGTGTCGGTCATTCCGCCCGCATACCAACGGGACCGTCAGCCCCCGGGCGGTCCGGCGTTTGCGCTGGCCGCGGACGTGCCGGACACCTCGGCGATCCGGCGGGCCAGGAACGCCCGCTCGGCCTCGTTGCCGGTCGCCTCCAGCGCGGCCCGGTAGGCCGCGAGCGCGTGCTCCCCGCGGCCGAGGCGGCGCAGCAGGTCCGCCTTGGCCGCGGGCAGGTAGCGGTAACCCGCCAGGTGCCCGCCGCGCTCGAGGTCCTCGATATCCGCCAGCCCGGCTTCCGGCCCGTCCACCATGGCCCGCACCACCGCACGGTTGAGCGCTACCACCGGCGTGGGCCAGGTGCGCAGCAACTCGTCGTAGAGGCCGAGCAGTTGCGGCCAGTCGGTCTCGGCGTAGCTCGGCGCCTCCGCGTGCACGGCCGCGATGGCCGCCTGCAGCACGAACCGCCCGGTGCGCCGGGCCGGCCTCCCGCGCAGCGCCTCGGTGACCAGGCCCGTGCCCTCGCCGATCGCGGCCCGGTCCCACCGCGACCGGTCCTGCTCCTCCAGCAGCAGGAGCCGGCCGCCGGCCGCCGCGCGCGCCGCCCGGCGCGCGTCGGTCAGCAGCAGCAGCGCGAGCAGCCCGCGCACCTCGGCCTCGTCCGGCATGAGCTCGCGGAGCATCCGGGCCAGGCTGATCGCCCGCTCCACGAGGTCGGCGCGGACCAGGTCGGGCCCGGCGGGCGCGGTGTGCCCGGTGGTGTAGAGCAGGTGGACCACGGTCAGCACCGCATCGAGGCGGTCGGGCAACTCGGCCTCGCCCGGCACCCGGTAGGGAATGCGGGCCGCGGAGATCTTCTTCTTGGCCCGGGTCACCCTGGCCGCCATCGTCGGCTCGGGGACCAGGAAGGCCCGGGCGATCTCGGCCGTGGTCAGCCCGCACACCAGCCGCAGCGTCAGCGCGACCTGCGCCTCCCGGGCCAGCGCGGGGTGGCAGCAGGTGAATACCAGCCGCAGCCGGTCGTCGGTGATCACGTCATCC
>DATAVV010000083.1:0-17675 GCA_036267555.1 Streptosporangiaceae bacterium
GGCGATCTCGGCCGTGGTCAGCCCGCACACCAGCCGCAGCGTCAGCGCGACCTGCGCCTCCCGGGCCAGCGCGGGGTGGCAGCAGGTGAATACCAGCCGCAGCCGGTCGTCGGTGATCACGTCATCCTCCGCTTCGGCGGCCGCCCCGCCCGCCGGGGAGTCGCCGGCTCCCGGCTCGCCGGGCACCGGGCCGGGCTGGATCAGCAGCGGCAGCTTGGCCCGCAGCGTGCGGTCCCGGCGCAGTGCGTCCAGGGCGCGCCGCCGCGCCGTGGTCGTCAGCCAGGCGCCCGGGTTGCGCGGTACTCCCTGCCGCGTCCAAGCGTCGAGCGCGGCGACGTAGGCGTCCTGGACGCACTCCTGCGCCACGTCGATGTCGCGGGCGACGCGCGCCGTCGCGGCGAGCACGAAGGCCCACTCGCGACGGTGCGCGTCCGCGACGGCCGCCCGGGCGTCCGGCTGCGGGGCAGGCCGCCCCGCAGCCGTCCCGTCACGGCCGCTCTCGGTCATCCCGCCGAGCCGGACATGTCCATGACCGGCCGGACCTCGACGCCCCCGAACGGCGCCGGGCAGAGCTTGGCGATCTCCAGCGCGTGGTCGAGGTCGCGGGCCTCGATGAGGTAGTAGCCGCCGAGCGCCTCCTTGGTCTCGGTGAACGGCCCGTCGGTCACCACGTCGTCGCGGATGGTGGTGGCGGTGCCGGTCGGCTGCAGCGCGCTGCCGCCGAGGACCTTGCCGCCCTTCTCGCCCACCTGCTCGTAGAACCGGGTATGCGCCTTGCCCGCTTCCTCCCACACCTGCGGGCCGCCCTCCGCGTAGCCGCTCTCCCGCTCGTAGATCAGGACCAGGTACTCGGTCATGGTCACGTCTCCTTCGCCGTTGATCTGTCCTGTTACCTAGACGACGAGCGGCCGGCGTCAGATCGACAGGCCCCGGCAGGATTGTTGCCGAAATCTGGTCGCGGCAACCGGCGGGCGGCTCCCGATTCGAGGGCCCGGCCTGCATATGGTGGCAGGATTAGTGGGATATTCGTCATTGCGGACATCAGCCAGCGGACGCGAGCATGGAGACATGCCCCCGCGCACCGTGCTGTTCATCGTGTTCGACGGCGTGCAAAGCCTTGACGTCACCGGTCCGCTGGAGGTCTTCGCCCACGCCCGCGACGGCGAGGGCGCGCGGGAAGGCTGGGGGGAGCCGGCCCGCGGCGAGGCGGCTCACGGCGAGCCGGCGGCTTACCGGATCGTGGTGGCCGGCCCGGGCGGGGTCCCGGTGCGCAGCTCCGCCGGGCTCACGCTGGTGCCCGACACCGACCTGGCGGCGGCCCCGGCCGAGCCCGGCTGGGCCGGGGGCTGGACCGGGTGGGCCAGGGACCGGACCGGGTGGGCCGGGAACCGGACCGGGTGGGCCGGGAGCAGGACGGGCAGCCTCAGGCCAGGCGGGACGCCTCAGCCTGAGCGGCGAGTTTCCTTAGCTCCTTAACGCTCGCCGCGGGGTCATGCTCGCCGAACACCGAGGATCCGGCGACGAACATATCGGCGCCGGCCTCGGCGCAGCGCCCGATGGTCTCGTCGGTCACTCCCCCGTCCACCTGCAGCCACACCGAACCGCCGCGGCGGCCGATCAGGTCACGGGCGCGACGGATCTTGGGCAGCACCAGGTCCAGGAAATGCTGGCCGCCGAACCCGGGCTCTACGGTCATGAGCAGCAGCATGTCCAGTTCGGGCACGAGATCGGCGTAGGGCTCGACTTGGGTAGCCGGGTTGACGGCCAGGCCCGCGCGGGCGCCGGCCGCCCGAATCGCCCGCAGCGTACGCACCGGGGCCGCCGCCGCCTCGGCGTGGATCGTGACGTTCCGCGCCCCCGCCTCGGCGTAGTCCGGCGCCCAGCGGTCCGGGTCGTCGATCATGAGATGGCAGTCCAGCGGCAGGAGCGCGTGCTTGAGCAGCGACTCCACCACGGGCAGGCCGACGGTGAGGTTCGGCACGAAATGGCCGTCCATGACATCGACATGCAGCCAGTCCGCGACATCCGCAACAGTGGCCGCCTCGTCCGCTAGCCTGGCGAAGTCCGCCGCCAGCAGGCTCGGCGCGATCTGCACGGTCACACCGCCAGTCTAAGGCCCCGCGACCCCGCGCCCGGGCCGCGGCTCCGCGGCTCCGCGGCTCCGCAGCCGGGGAACACGGTGTCGCGACTGTCAGAGCCGCCCGCTACCGTTCGATACTGTATTCGAACCCCGAGCGCGAGGAGGTCCCGGTGAACGCAGGTCCGGGGAACGGAAGCCGAGTGAGCACCGAGGCGCCAGGCAGGCTGCTGGACCGGGTCCACAAGCTGCTGGCCAAGGCCGAGGACGAGAGCGTCACCCCACAGGAAGCACAGGCCCTGACGGCCAAGGCCGCCGAACTGATGGCCAAGTACGGGATCGACCGGGCCCTGCTCGCGGCCGACCGGCCCGAGACCGACCGGCCGACCAGCAAGATGCTGGATATCGACAACCCCTGGGCCCGGGTCAAGGCGCACCTGCTGTGCGGGCTCGGCTCCGCCCTGCGCTGCCAGTGCATCCTGCTGTCCGCGCGCCCCGGGGCCAGGATCCACGTCTTCGGCTACGCGTCCGACCTCGAGCGCACCGACGTGCTGTACGCGTCGGTGCTGATCCAGATGTGGCACGGACTGGCCGGCGCCCAGGTCCCCGACTGGTGCCGCAGCCCGCGGGCCTGGCGGCGCAGTTGGCTGCTGGGCTTCGCCACGGCCGTGATCACCAGGGTCCGCGCCGCCGAGCACGCGGCCACCCGCCAGGCCACCCGGCCGGAGGCCGCGGGGTCCAGGACGGCCGTCGTCCTGGCCGACCGGGCGCAGGTCATCCGCAACGAGGCGGAGAAGGCCTACCCGCTCACGCGCACCGCGCGCGTCACCTACAGCGGCAGCGGTTACCGGCAGGGATACGACGAGGGCCAGCGCGCCGACATCGGAACCGGCCGCGTGACCCGCCGCCCCGGCCGCGAACTGACCGCGGCCGCAGGCTGACCGCGGCCACGAACTGACCGCAGCCGCGGGCTGACGGCCAGGTACCCGACCGCTCACCAGCAGCGGCGACCGCGATCACGTCGCGAAGGCTTTACCCAGGAAACCCGTTCCGTTCACTTTACGGCTGATCTGCATATGTATAACCGATAAATCGTACATACAGGCATTCTGGTCAGCCCACGGATGGGAGTAAGCCTTTGCCTGAATTGACCCGGCGCCGACTTCTTACCGCGGCCGGCGCAACGGCTGGCGCGGCCTTTGCCGCGGAATTCCTGCCGCCTAACTTGCGCCGGGCGCTGGCCTCAGGGCCGCCGCGCGGGTCGGGGCGCCTGCAGGACATCAAGCACGTCGTGATCCTCATGCAGGAGAACCGTTCCTTCGACCATTACTTCGGCACGCTGCCCCAGGTGCGCGGCTTCTCGGATCCCGGCGCGCTCACCCTCGGCACCGGCAAGTCCGTGTTCTACCAGCCTGACCCGAGCAACCCCGACGGCTACCTGCTCCCGTTCCACCTGAACACCAACACGACGAGCGCGCAGGCGATCCCGTCGACGAGCCACGCGTGGACGGTCCAGCACTCGGCCTGGGACAACGGGAAAATGGACAACTGGCTTCCCGCGCACCTCGCGGCGGACGGCAAGAACGGGCCGTTCACGATGGGGTATTACGCGCGCGAGGACATTCCGTTCCATTTCGCGCTGGCCGAGAATTTCACGATCTGTGACAATTACCACTGCTCGGGTGCTCGGCCCGACCTGGCCGAACCGGCTCTACCATTTCAGCGCGACGAACGACCCGCTGGGTAAGAACGGCGGGCCGATCATCAGCAACGTCGATCCCACGCCGTACACGTGGCAGAGCTACCCCGAGGCCCTGACCGCGGCGGGCGTGAGCTGGCAGGTCTACCAGGAGACCGACAACTACGAGTGCAACCTGCTGGAGATGTTCAACTCCTTTCAGACCGCACCCGTCGGCTCGCACCTGTTCCGCAATGGCCTGCGCACCTACCAGGACGGGCAGTTCGAGTACGACGCGCTCCACGACCGGCTGCCCACGGTGTCGTGGCTGATCCCGACGAGCTGGCAGTCCGAGCACCCGGACTACACCCCGGCCGCGGGCGCCGACTTCGTGGCGAGCAAGATCGACGCGATCGCGGCCAACCCGGACGTGTGGGCCAAGACCGTCTTCATCCTCAACTACGACGAGAACGACGGCCTGTTCGACCACGTGCCGCCGCCCACCCCGCCGCCCGGCACCCCGCTTGAGTACATCGACGGGGTGCCGATCGGCGCCGGGTTCCGGGTGCCGTGCCTGATCGTGTCGCCGTGGACGCAGGGCGGCTGGATCGCCAGCGAGGTGTTCGACCACACCTCCTCGCTGCAGTTCCTCGAGCTGCTCACCGGGGTGCCGATCCCGAACATCAGTCCCTGGCGCCGCGCCACGTTCGGCAACCTGGTCTCGGCCCTGGGCTTCCCTGCCGCCCGCGGCTACTTCCCCAAGCTGCCCGACACCAAGTCGCAGCTCGCCAAGGCGGTTCATAACGTCAACAACCTGCCGGCGCCCGCGTTTCCCGGCGCCGACCAGACGCCGCCGGCCCAGGAGACCGGCCCAAGTCCCCGCCCGCGCACGTCGACCTCGGTCCGCGCGAGCTGACCGCCCAGAGAGGAGCTACTGACGTGTCTGCACAATCAGCGGGCGGAACCAGCCGCCGCGATGGCAACGGCCGGGACGGCAACGGCCGGGACGAAAGGAGCCGGCCGGAGCGCGGGCGGTGGCGGCCGAAGGGCCGGCTGGCCGTGGCGGCCACGGCGACGGCCGCGGGCCTGATCGTTCTCGGGGTGCCCGTGACCGCCCTCGGCCTCGGCGCGTTCGAGACGACTCACCCGGGCCCGCCGCCCGCCAACGCCCCCCAGAGCAACACCAGGTTCGCGACGGGCCGGCACTCCGCGGTGAAGAGCGCCGCCGCGGCGCCGGCGGCCGCGGCCGACTACCACGCCTACGTGGCGCTGGCCGGCGGCTTCTCGATCGCCGAGGTAGACGTGGCCACGGACACGATCCTGTCCGACAGCATCTCGGCCGACAGCCCGTCGGGGGTCGCGGTCACGCCGGACGGGTCGCAGGTCTTCGTGGCCGAGACCGGCCAGTACCACGTGATCGCGGTCAACCCCGCCACCGGCAAGGAAACCCCGATCGAGGTCGGCGCCTACCCGCAGGACGTCGCGGTCTCCCCCGACGGGAGCCAGGTGTACGCGACCGTGACCGGCGGCGACACCGGCCCAGGCGGCTCGGACACGGTGGCGGTGATCAGCACCTCGACCGACACGGTGACCGGTGACATCAAGGTGGGCACCGGCCCGCACCAGGTGGTGTTCAGCCCGGACGGCAAGCGGGCCTACGTCACCACCGAGACCGGCATCGCGGTCATCGACACCGCGACCCAGAGGGTCGTCCGCTCCATACCGGACAGCGGCGATCCGCAGGGTCTCGCGGTGAGCCCCGATGGCCGGGTCCTGTACGTCACCAACCCGGGACCGGGCACGGTGTGGGTGATCAGCACCGCGACCGGCCGGCTCACCCGCCGGATCACGGCCGGGGCCGAGCCCTACGCGGTGGCGGTGACGCCGAACGGCACCACGGCCTACGTGGCCGACATGAACGCGGACTCGGTCGCGGTCATCAACACCGCGAGCGGCCGCGCCACCGCCACGGTGAATGTCGGCCGCCTGCCGGCGTCCGTCGCGGTGACTCCGGACGGCTCGCAGGTCTGGGTGGGGAACACCATGTCCGGCAACATCACGGTGATCTCCGCGGCGACCAACACGGTCTCCGGCACGATCTCCGGCGGCACGGGCACCGCGACCCTGGACGCCGCCCCGCTCGGCATCGCCTTCGTGAAGGCCTAGACGACGCCCCGATCGCGCGCTCGGGCGCGGGGACGCACGGTCCCCGCGCCCGCACGGCCGTTACGCGGGGGGTGTCACGCGGGGACGCCTTCCGGCGCGGCGCCGGAGTCTTCGTCGGCCCGGTCCTGCTCCGCCGGAATCCGGGGCAGGGTGAAGCAGATGCGGGCTCCGTCGGCGCAGCCGGTGTCGAGGCTGATCTCGCTGTTGTGCCAGGCCAGGTACTAATCGGCCGCGAACGAGAACCGCCCGTCAGGTCCAGGCTCAAATCGCCGCGACGCCACGACCGCGTCCGCGTTGAGCGGCCCGTAGATGTGCGGGAACGGCTCAGGCGCGTCCGCCACCCGCTCGTAGCGGATCTCCGGCCGGACCCGGCCGGTGTCGATGACCAGCACGACCAGATCGGGCACGCCCCGGTAGAACACGTTCGCCACGGCCGCCACCTGGTGAGCCTCGGAGGCGTGAATGAATCCCTCCTGCGCCAGCGTCCGGTCCCGGGTCGACGTGGTGTACTCCCCCGCCGCCCGCGCCCGCGCCCAGTCGCCGCGCGTGGCGATGTGGTAGATGAGGCTCACGGCTCCGCCTTCCCGGACGCCGGCTCGCGCCCCTGGCGAGTTCTGCGGTGAGCACCGCGAGGACCTGGCCGCCGACGTGCTCATCGCCTCGGACGGCCCGTGCGTGGCGGCCGGCCGGCCCACCGTCTTCCTCGGCGCGCGCGGCACCGCGACGTTCACGCTGCGCGCCGCGCTCCGCGAGCGCGCCCACCATTCGGGCAACTGGGGCGGGGCGCTGCGCAACCCCGCGACCGGCCGGCGTCATTCCCGGCTCCGCGCACGCCCACTGCCAGCTCAGGTTCGTGCCGGGCACCGACGTCACCGCCCTGGCCGAGACCCTGCGCGAGCACCTGGACCGCAGCGGGCTCGGCGCGGTCGCCGTCGAGCCCGGGCATGTCATGCAGGCCAGCCGCGCCGACCTGCGCAGCCCGTGGGTCCGGTTCGCCCTGGACTCGCTGGAACGCACCGAGGACATCCCCGCGGTGCTGCTGCCCAACCTCGGCGGCACCCTGCCCAACGACGCGTTCACCGGCCCGCTCGGACTGCCCACGATCTGGATCCCGCATTCCTACCCGGCCTGCGCCCAGCACGCGCCCGACGAGCACCTGCTCGCCCCGCCGGCCCGCCAGGCACTGCGGCTGATGGCGGGCCTGTTCTGGGACCTCGGCGAGGCGGGCCGGCCCGGCGGCGCATCTGGCTAGCCGGCCCGGCGGCGCAGCAGCGCCAGGAAGATCGCGTCGGTGCCGTGGCGGTGCGGCCAGAACTGCGCGAACGCGCCGTGCGGATCCGGGCAGCGCAGCCCGGGCACCTCGGGCAGGACCGCGGGCGCGTCGAGCACCTCGACGTCGTCACGCCCGGCCAGGACGTCCGTGACCACATCGCGGGTTTCGGCCAGGTGCGGAGAGCAGGTGACGTAGGCCACGACCCCGCCGGGCGCGGCCGAGTCCAGGGCCGCGGCGAGCAGCCGGCGCTGCAGCGGGCCCAGCTCGGCGATGTCTTCCGGCGAGCGGCGCCAGCGGGCCTCGGCCCGGCGGCGCAGGGCCCCGAGCCCGGAGCACGGCACGTCGGCCAGCACCCGGTCGAAGGCGGCGGGCCGCCACGCGGGAGCGGTCCCGTCGGCGGTGATCACGGCCGCGGCCGGGCCGCCGGCCACGGCGGTGCGCAGCAGCTTAGCCCGGTGCAGCCGCACGTCGGCGCCGAGCAGGCGGGCTCTGCCCTCCCCGCCCTCGCCGCCCCTGGCAGCCAGCCCGGCCAGCAGCCGCGCCTTCCCGCCGGGCCCCGCGCAAAGGTCGAGCCAGGCGCCCCGGCCTCCGGCCGCGTCGGCCCGGGCCAGCGCGATCGCCGCGAGCTGACTCGCCTCGTCCTGGACCGCGGCGCGACCCTGCGCCACCGCTGTGACCTGGGCGGGATCTCCCTGCGCCAGGTAGGCGCCGAACGCGGACCACCGGGCCGGCGTGGCGCCGCCGGCCGCGAGTTCCTCCCGGTTGGCGAGCCCGGGCACGGCGCACAGCGTGACCTGCGGGCGCTCGCCGTCGGCGGCCAGCGCCGCCTCGGTCTCGGCCAGGCCGGTGACGGCGCTCTCGCCCAGGGCCTCGGCCAGCGCGCCGACGATCCAGCGCGGGTGGCTGTAGCGAACCGCCAGGTGGCCGACGAGATCGTCGTCGCGGCTCGGGGCGGCGATCTCCAGCCAGCTCTCCAGATCCCGGGTCGCGACCCGCCGGAGCACCGCGTTCACGAACCCGGCCGGGCGCGGGCCCGCCACGTCCTTGGCCAGGTCCACCGAGGTGGCGACCGCGGCGTGGGCGCCGATCCTGGTGGCCAGCAACTGGTGCGCGCCGAGCCGCAGCACCTGGTGCACCGGCGGGTCGATCCGGCCGAGATCCCGGTCGCAGCAGATGGCGAGTATCGCGTCGTAGGTCCCCTGGCCGCGCAGCGCGCCGTAGGCCAGCTCGGTGGCCAGCGCCGCGTCGCGGCCGGTCAGCCCGTGGTCGCGTAGCAGTGCGGGCAACAGCAGGTTCGCGTAGGCGTCCCGCTCCTCTACCGCGTTAAGGACCTCGAACGCGACGCGCCGGGGCGGGTCGGCCCGCCCGCGAACTGGCATCGTGCCCTCAGCCCAGGACCGCGGCGGCGCGGTCCAGCCGCAGGCCGCGGGCCCAGTCGGCCGCGGCCATCCGGCGCTTGCCGTGGGCCTGCACGTCACCGAGCAGCACAGGCTCGGTGCCGGTGCCGACCAGCACCCGGGAACCCGCCACGCGAAGCTGTCCTGGCCCGAGCCCGGCCTGCGCCTCTTCGGCCGTCCCGCCAGCGGCCGCTCCGCCAGCGGCCGCCCCTTCTGAGGCTGTGCTGGCGAACGGCCAGAGCTTGATCCTGGTCCCGTTCAGCGCCGTCCAGGCTCCGGGCGCCGGCGTGCAGGCGCGTACCAGGCGGCCGATCGCGACCGCCGGCTGGTCCCAGTGCACCTCGGCGTCCTCCGAGTTGATCTTCGGTGCCAGGCTGATCCCCTCGGGCGGCTGCGGGCGGGCCTCTAGCTCGCCGGATTCGATGCCGTCGATGGTCGCGACCAGCAACTCGGCTCCGGACACCGCCAGCCGCTCCAGCAGGTCGCCCGCGGTGTCGGACGGCTTGACGGGCTCGGTGACCACGCCGAAGACCGGGCCCGCGTCGAGCGCGGCCACGATGCGGAACGTGGTGGCGCCGGTGACGTCGTCACCGTGCAGCACGGCGTGCTGCACCGGCGCCGCGCCGCGCCAGGCCGGCAGCAGCGAGAAGTGCAGGTTGACCCAGCCGTGCTCGGGAATGTCCAGGGCACGCTGCGGGATCAGCGCACCGTACGCGGTGACCGGGCAGCAGCCGGGGGCGATCTGCCGCAGCCGGTCGAGGAAATCCGGGTCGCCGGGCTTGGCCGGCTTGAGTACCTCGATCCCGGCCGCTTCGGCGCGGAGCGCCACCGGGCTCGGCGCCAGGTGCAGTCCCCGGCCCGAGTGGGCGTCCGGCCGGGTGACGACCGCGGCGACCTCGTGCCTCGACTTCAGCAGCGCCTCCAGCGAGGGCATCGCCGTGGCCGGGGTGCCCGCGAAGACCAGTCGCACCGCTAGAAGGCCTCCCCACGGGTGGGATGAGGCGACGCGCGCACAACCGGGGCCGGCTCGCCGAACCACTCGGCCGCGCGGATCTCCTTCATGGCCAGCTTGCGCTGCGCCGGATCCAGGCGGTCGATGAACAGGATGCCGTCCAGGTGGTCGGTCTCATGCTGCACGCAGCGGGCCAGTTGCCCGGTGCCCTCCAGCGTGACCGGCTCGCCGTGCATGTCGAACCCGGCAGCGATCACGCCGAAGGAGCGCGCGGTCGGGAACTGCAGGCCGGGGAAGGACAGACAGCCCTCGTCGTCGGTCTCCTCCTCATCCGACAGCCGCAGGGTCGGGTTGATCAGGTGACCGATCACGTCGTCGATGTTGTAGGTGAAAACCCGCAGCCCCACCCCGATCTGCGGCGCGGCCAGGCCCAGCCCCGGCGCCTCCATCATGGTGTCGGTCAGGTCCTTGACCAGCTTGCGTAGCTCGGCGTCGAAATCACGCACCGGCTCGGCCGGCGTACGCAGCACCGGGTCGCCGAAAAGGCGTATCGGCTTGACGCTCACTCTGGTTTTTCCCTCCAGCCTTGCCGGCCGTCTTGTGACGGCCCTCCTCCAGCCTTGGCGACCGTGTCGTGACGGCCCCCCTCCAGCCTTCAGGGCCGTATCGCGCGCTTCAGTCTATGGAGGTTGACCGGGCCTTGAACGCGGCCTTGCGCGCTGCCCTGGCTACCGCCGGGTCGGGATGGTGCTCGCTGAGCGCGGTCAGCAGGTCCGTCACCCCGGGATGATCGACCCGCCAGAGGCCGGCCACGATCTCGGCCTGGGCGTCCGCCGTCACGTCGGGCAGCAGTTCGGCCACCACGTCTCTCGGGTCGGCCTCTTCCAGCAGGCCCGCGCCGAGGTCCACGAGCAGCCAAGTACGGTCCTCGGGGCGCAACTCGACCTGCTCGCCGTGCTCGTGCAGCCAGACCGAGGCGTGCGCGCGCAGCACCGGCTCGTCCAGGGCCGCGCGAACCACGCCGATGGCCGCCTCGCCTATCCGGTCGAGCACGGCGAACGCGGCGCCGCGCAGGCCCGGCGACCCGCTGCCCGCGGCCTGGACCAGCTCGGTGGCGGCCTGGGCCGGGGCGCGCGCCGCGAGCCAGGCGTTGATCTCCGTCTCGCCGTCCTCCGCGTCGCAGCTGGCCAGCGTGATCAGCAGGCCCGCCGCCCCGGAGCGGCCCGCGCCGCCGAGCACAGGAACGTGCCAGCCCTGCGAGCGGAGCCTGCGATGCACGCCCCACACGCCCAGCGGCGACAGCGCGACCGTCAGCCCCCCGGCCGACTCTTCGGTGTCCAGCTCCACCACGCCGAGGTCGGCCAGCGTCTCGAGCACGGCCGACAGCGCGGCGGCCTGGTCGGGGGCGGCCGATCCCGGCTCGGCCCGCCTGGTCCCCGCGGCGGCCGCGTACGCGTCGAACAGCCCCTCCATCCGGACCGGCCCGCCCACCGTGTACAGCGCGGTCGCCAGCCCGTCCAGGTCGTCGGCGGCCAGGATGGCCTCCAGCGCGGCGTCCCAGACGGCCAGCACCTGCTCGGCGTCGCCGACGGCGAGGATGTCGCTGCGGCGCGGGTCACCCGGGCCCGGCTCCTCCAGCATCCCGGTCGCCACGGCGACCCGGATCGCCACCTCCGCCTCCTCCGGCGTCAGCTCGAGGTCTTCGGCGGCCTGGGGGGCCGCCTCCGGGCTCAGCGCGCCCCCGGCGGCCCAGCCGGGCTGCTCGCGTGCCCAGCGCGCGACGTCGCGCGCCGCGCGCAACAGGGGGGCCACGCGCGCCGCCGCCGCGAGCTCCTCCCGGGGCGCCAGCCGGACCGGCGGCAGCCGCGGCACGCCGCGGGCTCTGGCCTGCGGCGCTCGGTCCGCCGGGCCGCTATCGGGCCTGCTCCAGGGGCCCGCCGCCGATCCCGCGTCGCGGGCGGAACGCGGCGAGCTCGAGCTCGCGCTCTGGTTCCTTCGTGTGGTGGCCACGCATTGCACCCTATGGCCTCCGGTCGAATTGTCAGAGCAGCTCGGCGGGGTCGAGCTGCAGTCGGACCACGTCGGCGTCCTTGCGGGCGCTGCGAATCGCCTGCGCCGCACGCAGTGCCGTGGCCAGCGGCGTGCCGCTGCGCCGGTCCACGCGGACCAGCATGCGGACGGTGTCGTGTCGCCCCGTCTCGCCCGGTCGTCCGGTTTCGCCGGGCCCCGGGCCGCCGGGCCCGCCGGCGGCCGGCACCGGCCCGAGCACCTCGGCGCCGGCCGGGAGCCGCGCCAGGCTCAGCACCTCGTCGACGGCCTGCTGGACCCCGGTCAGCGCGGCCATCCTGACCGCGGGCGGGAACCGCAGCTCGAGCCGCTCCGCCAGTTCGCGCTCGGCGTGCGTCACCGGATCCCAGCGCACCAGCGCCTGTACCGGCCCGAGTGGCGCGTCGGCCACGACGACGACGCTGCCTCCGTCACGGCCGGAGCGCACCAGGGCCGCCGCGTTGAGCCAGCGCCGCAACGTCTCCTCGGACGCGCGCAGGCTGGCCCGGCCGAGCAGGGCCCAGCCGTCCAGCAGGACCGCCGCGGCGTAACCTCCGTCCGCGCGCGGCTCGGCGCCCGGCGTGGCCACGACGACCGCGGGCTCGCCGCTCACCTCGGCCAGGACGTCGGTCCCGCCCGAGGTCCTGACCGGCGCGGCCGGGAACGCGCGGCCGAGTTCCTCCGCGGTGCGGCCGGCCCCCACGACCAGCGCGCGCAGGCCGGCTTGGCCGCAATGCCGGCACCGGGTTTCCGCGGTCGCCCCGCACCAGCCGCACCGGGCCGCGGCGCGCGCCGCGGGCAGGGAAAGCGGGCCGCCGCACCGGGCGCAGCGAGCCCGGGTCCCGCAGTGCTCGCAGGCGACCGCGACGACGTAGCCGCGGCGCGGCACCTGGAACAGGACCGGCCCGCGGGCGAGCGCCTCGCGCGCGGTCCGCAGGGCCAGGCCGGGTATCCGCGCCGAGCGGGCGGCCTCGTCCCGTGCCAGCTCCGCGTCATCGCCGGCCGCGGTGATCCGCGGCTGGCTGCGCCGCACCGTGTCCCGGTCGGCCACCAGGGCCGCGGCCCAGCCGCTGGCCACGAGTTGCGTCACCTCTGTGGTCCGCGCGAAACCGCCGAGCAGCGCGGCCGCGCCACGGCGGTGCGCCCGCAGCGCGAGTACCTCGCGGACGTGCGGGTACGGCGCTCGGGGCTCCGCGTGCAGATCGTCACCGTCGTCCCAGATCACGACCAGGCCGAGGTCGGCGACCGGGGCGAACATGGCCGACCGCGTGCCGGCGGCCACCCGGACCTGGCCGCGCTCGACCGTGAGCCAGCGGCGGTACCGCTCGGCCGGCCCCAGGCCCGCCGCCAGGCAGACGTGCTGCCCCGGCCCGAGCACCCCGCCCAGGGCCGCGTCGACCAGCGCCAGGTCCTTGGCGTCGGGCACGACGATCAGCGTGCCGCGCCCCGCGGCGTGCACGGCCGCCGCGGCGCGCGCGATCTCCTCCGGCCAGTGCGGGCCGGACAGCGCGGACCAGGCCGCGCGGGGCGCGCGCCCCCCGGCCAGTGCGGCGAGAAAGGACGGGCCCGCCGGATAGCGCGCCCAGGGCCCGGGCTCCGGGGACGGCGGGGCAGGCGGGGCGTCGGCTGGCTCCTGGGGCCGTGACTTTGACTCGACGGCGGCGTGGCGCGGCGGGATGGCCAGCCGCAGCACGTCGGCGAGCGTGCCGCCGTACCGGTCGGCCACGGCCCGGGCCAGGCCGGCGATCTCGGGCGTCAGCACCGGCTCCGGCGACACCACGCGCTCCAGGAACGCGAGCTTGCCCTCGTGCTCGCTCTGGTCGGCCCGCTGCAGCAGGTAACCGCCGGTCAGCCGGCCCGCGAACCTGACCCGCACCCGGCAGCCGGGCACCGCGTCCTGCGCGAGCCGGTCCGGCACCAGGTAGTCGAACGGCCGGTCCAGGTGCGGCAGCGGCATGTCCACGGCCACCCGCGCCACAGGCAGCTTCTGCGCTGCCACCTTTGCGCTCCGTGCCGATGCCACGGCTTCTGTCCTACCAGATCAGTGTCAGGACATGATCTCGTGCAGCTTGGCGTGGCGGGAGTTCCATGATCCGTTTTGGTGTGCAGTTACATGCGGTATACGCCGAAAAGTGTCCGCGAAAAAAGATCTTGTGTTGCCAGAGGAAGTGGCGGGACGTATGTGGCTTGAGATATTCGCACGTCGCTGCGCATGTACATGTCACGGTGCATGTACATGTCACGGGCATGTACATGTCACGGTGCATGGGTTGTCGGGCATGCAAAAATCCCCTCACCCGGCGGGCCCGGTGAGGGGACGGTTGCGCGTGATTTAGAAGCCGGCGGCCTTCTTGAGCTCGTCGGTCCGGTCCGTGCGCTCCCAGGAGAAGTTCGGCTCCTCGCGGCCGAAGTGACCGTAGGCCGCGGTCTGGGAATAGATCGGGCGCAGCAGGTCCAGGTCCCGGATGATCGCGGCGGGGCGCAGGTCGAAGACCTCGAGCACGGCGTCCTGAATGCGCTCGATCGGCACCTCCTCGGTGCCGAAGCACTCCACGAACAGGCCGACCGGCTTGGCCTTGCCGATCGCGTAGGCGACCTGCGACTCGCAGCGGTCGGCCAGGCCCGCGGCGACGACGTTCTTGGCCACCCAGCGCATGGCGTAGGCCGCGCTGCGGTCGACCTTGGACGGGTCCTTGCCGGAGAACGCTCCCCCGCCGTGCCGGGCCATCCCGCCGTAGGTGTCGATGATGATCTTGCGCCCGGTGAGCCCGGCGTCGCCCATGGGGCCGCCGACCTCGAACCGCCCGGTGGGGTTGACCAGCAGCCGGTAGTTCGTGGTGTCGATGTCCAGGCCGGAAATGATCGGGTCGACCACGTGGTCGCGCATGTCCGGGGTGAGCAGTTCCTTCAGGTCGATCGCCGCGGCGTGCTGCGTGGAGACCACGACCGTGTCCAGGCGGACCGGCTGGCCGTCCACGTACTCGATCGTCACCTGGGTCTTGCCGTCGGGACGGATGTAGGGCACGTCGCCGCTGCGGCGGACCTCGGACAGCCGCCGGGCCAGCCGGTGCGCGAGCATGATCGGGAGCGGCATCAACTCGGGGGTCTCGCGGCAGGCGTAGCCGAACATCAGGCCCTGGTCGCCGGCGCCCTGGCGGTCGAGTTCGTCGCCGCCCTCGCCCTCGCGGTGCTCGAACGCCTCCGACACGCCCTGCGCGATGTCGGGCGACTGGGAGCCGATGGACACCGACACGCCGCAGGACGCGCCGTCGTAGCCCTTGGCCGACGAGTCGTAGCCGATCTCCAGGATCTTCTCCCTGATCAGCCCCGGGATGTCGACGTAGGTCTCGGTGGTCACCTCGCCGGCGACATGCACCTGACCCGTGGTGATCAGCGTCTCGACGGCGACATGACTTTTGGGGTCGCCCTTGAGCATGCCGTCCAGGATGGCATCGCTGATCTGGTCGGCCATCTTGTCCGGATGACCTTCTGTGACCGACTCGGAGGTAAACAGACGACGAGCCACCAGACTCCCTTTTCTTCCTGATTTCTTTGACACGGGTCGCCGACGGCAACAGGCCGCACCGACGAAGCCTCGCCGCAGTGTAGCCGGGCCGGCTTGGGTTCTGCCCCGTTTCCGGCGGGCCGCCAGGCGCAGGCTAGCCGAGCCTGCTGGCCACCAGATCCCAGATGATATCGGCCAGGGTTTCCTTGGGCCCGCGCGGCACCGGGGTCTGCGTGCCGTCGGACCCGAGCACGATGGCCTCGTTGTCGGTGGTCCCGAACGCGAGACCGCCGCCGACCTGGTTGACGACGAGGAAGTCACAGCCCTTGGCGGCGAGCTTCGCCCGGCCGTTCGCGAGCACGTCACCGGTCTCGGCGCCGAAACCCACGACGACCTGGCCCGGGCGCGCCCGGTGACCGCTCAGTTCGCGCAGGATGTCGGGGTTCTGCACCAGGCGGAGCGATTCCGGGGCCGGGCCCGACTTCTTGATCTTGGACTCGCTCCTGACCTCGGGCCGGTAGTCGGCCACGGCCGCGGCCATGACCACCGCGTCGGACTCGGCGGCGGCCGACGTCATTGCCTCCCGCATTTCCCGGGCGGACGTCACGCGCACGACCTGGGCGCCCGCTGGATCGTCCAGGGCCACGTTCGCGGACACGACGGTGACCTTCGCCCCGCGGGCGGCCGCGGTCCTGGCCAGCGCGTACCCCTGCCGTCCGGACGACCAGTTCCCGAGAAATCGAACGGGGTCGAGTTCCTCCCTGGTGCCCCCGGCCGAGACCAGCACGCGGCGGCCGGTGAGGTCGGGCGCCAGGCCGTCCGCGCCGCGCGCGAGCACGCGCAGCGCGACCGTGAACAGTTCGGCGGGCTCGGGCAGCCGGCCGGGTCCGGTGTCGGGGCCGGTCAGGCGCCCGGTCGCGGGCTCGATCACGACCGCGCCCCGGCTGCGCAGCAGCGCCACGTTGGCCTGCGTGGCGGGGTGCTGCCACATCTCCGTGTGCATAGCGGGAGCGAACACGACCGGGCAGCGCGCGGTGAGCAGGACCGAAGTCAGCAGGTCACCCGCCATGCCCGCGGCCGCGCGGGCCAGCAGGTCGGCCGTGGCGGGCGCGACGAAGACCAGGTCGGCGCCCTGGCCAACCGCGACGTGCGGGACCTCGGGCACATCGGCCCAGACATCGGTGGAGACGGGCTCGCCGGAGAGCGCGGCCCAGGTGGCCTCGCCTACGAAGCGCAGCGCATCCGGGGTGGGGACGACCCGGGTGCGATGCCCCGCCTCCGTGAACAGCCGCAGCAATTCGCAGCACTTGTACGCGGCGATACCCGCGCCGACCCCGAGTACGATGCGCATGGTGCCTGCCGAGGCCGGCGCTCAGACGGCGGTGCGGCGGGCCGTCAGGCCTCCGCCGCCGCCTCTTCGGCGCTGACCAGGCCCTCGCTGATCTCGCGCAGCGCGATCGACCGCGGCTTCTCCTGGACGCGGGTCTCGACGAGCGGGCCGACGTACTCCAGCAGGCCCTCGCTGAGCTGGGCGTAGTAGGCGTTGATCTGCCTCGCCCGCTTGGACGCCATGATGACGAGACCGTACTTGCTGTCCACCACATCGAGCAGATCGTCGATGGGCGGGTTGATGATGCCTTCCCCGGCGGGAGTCCCTGCCACGTTGTGCCTTTCGGGTTGCTTGGAGCGCAGCCGACGGCTCTATTCGCCAGTCGGGGCTGCATCCAGGATACCAGCCGGAGGCTAGCGTCGGCCCGGTGCCCGCCGGAGTGCCTGCCAGAGCGAACTCAGGCGGCGCGAGATGCCTTCCCGCGGCACTCCGTAGCGGGTCACTTTGGGGTTGCAGTTTGTGCGCCTAGCGAACGCCGCCGATTTAGCGCGGCTCTTCAATTCGGATCATCTAGCGAATTCACCGTTGTTGAGGACTTGATTCGCGGCGATCCGGAGTTTTGACCGCGCCGACTTGGACGCTCGGCTTGACGCCAGGACTTGCATACTGCTTGACGCGACCCGGCTTGATGGGACCGCCGGGCTAGATGCGACCGGGCAACTAGATGCGACCGGGCTAGATGCGCAGCCCGGCTTCATGAAATCCGGGCTTCACTCACCCCGACTTCGCCCGCCGTGCTTTCACTCACCGGGCTGGACAGGGGCCGGGGCGCCGCCAGGCAGGGCCTGGTGTGGCCACGATCTGTGGGCGGGTGGCCGTGCCGTGCACCTGCGTCCTCGCCCCGCCCCTGCTGCTCGCTGAGCGTCAGATCTCGCCGCCGCGGAACTCGTGCTCCAATGCGGTTCGCTGGTTGGCACCAAGGCCGCGAACACGCCGCGACTCCGCGATGCCGAGCTTCTCCATGATCTGCTTGGCGCGCACCTTGCCAACGCCCGGCATCGACTCCAGCAGAGCCGAGACTTTCATCTTGCCGATGACGTCGTCGGTCTGGCCCTCCTTGAGGACCTGGGGCAGGGTCGTGCCCCCGTGCTTGAGACGGTTTTTTACATCCGCCCGCTCTTTGCGGGCCTTGGCCGCCTTCTCTAGGGCGGCGGTCCGCTGTTCGGGGGTAAGTGGAGGAAGAGCCACTCG
>DATAVV010000084.1:0-13600 GCA_036267555.1 Streptosporangiaceae bacterium
GCCAGGAACCCGGCACTGATCGCGACCGGCCTGGCCATCTGGGGCTGGACCATCCGGGTCGTGATCTTCGTGGCGTTCCTGATCATCCCGCACGTGATCACCTCGGTGACCCCGCTGGTCGACTACGGCCCGACCGCGCAGTCCTACGAGGCCGCGTACCCGCAGCAGATCGCGTTCGCGCAGTCTCATCCCGCGATCGTTGCCAAGGCCCAGAAGTACCAGGCCCAGTTGCTGACCGCGCAGAGGCTCGCGCCCGAACTCGCGGTGCTCCAGGCGCACGCGGCCCTGTTCACCCAGCTATCTACCTACTCCAACCCGGCTGCGGCTCCGCCGAAGCTGATCAACGAGGCGATCGCGGCGGCTGGCGGCGGCGCCAAGGGGCTGGCCGTTCTCACCACGATCCAGGCCAACCAGAAGGCCATCGAGAGCGTGGTCGCCGTGCAGGGGCAACTGCTGCCCCTGCAGCCGTACGCGAAGCAGCTCACCGCGCTGTCCAAGGTCCCGAAGCCGGCGCTCGCCTACCTCCAGGCCCACGGCCCGACGGTGGAGAAGGCTCAAGCGCAGTCGCCGAACCAGTGGAAGCACTGGTACTGGGTGTGCTTCGCCGGGGTCATCTTCTTCCTGCTGTGCATCCCGCTGGTGCGCGGCCGCTGGAACCCGGCCGCGGCCCGGCGTGACGAGGAAGAGCACGAGGCCGCGACCCAGGCCGAACTGGAGCGGCTCCGGTCCGGCACCGGCACGGCGGCGGACAGCCACGCCGACGCGGGTTTTCCCGAGAACAGCTACGCCGAGGAAGGCCACGAAGAGGCCGCTCAGGAAGAGGCCGCCCACGAGGAGGACGGCTACTCCCAGGAAGGCCACGCCGCCGAGGAAGGCGCCCCGGAGGAAGGCCAGACGCAGGAGATCCGGGCCGAGGGGAACCACTCGGGCGAAAGCCCGACGGAGGCCAGCCCCACGGCGTCGGGCGCCGACCCGGTGAGCTAGCCGACCGCGGGGCGGCGGATCTTCGCGGCGAACAGGTCGCGGATGCTGACCACCCCGACGACCGCACGACCGTCGAGCACCGGCAGGTGACGGAAGCCGTTCAGGAGCATGATCTGGGCGGCTTCCTCGGCGGTCGTGTCCAGGCTGGCGGCCTGAGGGTCGGCCGACATCCACGCCGTCACCAGCGAGGCCGTGAGGTCTTCGCCGGAGCCGGCGGCGCGAAGCACGTCCCGCTCGGTGAGGATGCCCGCCAGGAACGGCCCCTGCATGACGACGACGGACCCGACCCTGGCCCGCACCATCCCGGCCGCGGCCTGGCTCACCGTCGTCTCCGGCGCGACCGTCACCACGCTGGTGTTCATCAGGTCCTTGAGCTGTGTCATCGTCCCCTCGGGCTCGGGTTGGCGGGCCGCGGGCTCCGGCGCGGCCCGGTCGGGGTCAGCCGCTGTCCCCGACCTCGTCGAGTTCGGAGTCGAGGTGCGGAGTGGAAGGTCCGGCCATCTCCTCGGACAGCATGCGCCACAGCGAGCCGGCCCATGCTGACAGGCCGGGCCACCTCTTCCAGAACACCTGCAGCGTGGTCGCGTCGAATTGCTGGTGCGCCTGTTCCGGAGGCAGGCCCCGGGTGAGTTCCTCGAGGTCATGCACCAAGTCGAGGAACCGGTCGCCAACTTCGTCCATACGATCACCTCTCCGCGAGTCTAGGCGTCTACCGCGCTCGCGCGAAGGCCCCGCGACCACAGCCGCGGCCGGTGAATTGGCCAGAGCCCCCTTGACTGTCGGTGGCTGCTTCTAGAGTTGCCTCATGTCAGGACGGCCATTGCGGGAGATTATCGACGAAGGCTGGGCAACGGCGCTGGAGCCGGTCGCCGGGCGCATCGAGGCCATGGGCGACTTCCTGCGGGCGGAAATCGCCGCGGGCCGCCGATACCTCCCCGCGGGCGACAAGGTCCTGCGGGCCTTCCAGCAGCCATTCGATGGCGTGCGCGTGCTGATCGTGGGCCAGGACCCGTACCCGACGCCGGGCCATCCGGTGGGGCTGAGCTTCTCGGTGGCGCCCGAGGTCCGGCGGTTGCCGGGCAGCCTGGCCAACATCTTCCGCGAGTACCGTGAGGACCTGGGGTATCCGGCGCCTTCCAACGGTGACCTCAGCCCGTGGACCGAGCGCGGCGTGATGCTGCTGAACCGGGTGCTGACCGTGCAGCCCGGCAAGCCGGGGTCACACCGCGGCAAGGGCTGGGAGGAAGTTACCGAACAGGCCATCCGGGCCCTGGCCGGCCGGGGCGGCCCGCTGGTCGCGATCTTGTGGGGACGTGACGCGCGCGGCCTGGTGCCCCTGCTGGACGGGGTGCCGTGCATTGAGTCGGCGCATCCCAGCCCGAACTCGGCCGACCGCGGGTTCTTCGGCTCGCGCCCGCTCAGCCGGGCCAGCAAGCTGCTGGAGGAGCAAGGCGCGGAGCCCATCGACTGGAAACTTCCCTAGCGAGCGGCGACGCGCTGCGGAGGTTCAGCAGGTGCGCAGGCTTCACCTGGTAAGTTCCCAGGTTCATCTGTTTCTCTTAATCTGGTTGTACCTATCGGGCCCGCCGCCACCAGCGGTCGTGAACGGGATCAGCCACCCAGCCCGCCCAAGGAGGAGTCATGCGGACCGGCTGCAGCCAGGCGCCCACCGGCCATGGTGCGACGACCGTCAGTGCTGCTGCCCTGCAGGCCATGCCCGCCGCGGGCCACCAGGACGACCTGATCCGGCTGAGCCGCCCGGCCGCCACGGACGGGATCCCCGTCGTAGCGCTGCGCGGCGACCTGGACCTGGCCACGGCCGACAGAACCGTCCGTTACGTCACGGAGGTCATTGACGCGGGCGCGCAGAAAGTCCGCGTGGACCTGTCCGGGCTGGCCTTCTGCGACGCGTGCGGCCTCGGTGCGCTGATCCGGATCGCGGCCCACGCCGAGAACTCCGGCTGCCAGCTCGAACTGGTCAAGCCGTCGCGCGCCGCCACCCGGATCATGCGAATCACGGGCGTGGACGACCGGCTGCTCACCGGCTCGCTGGCCAGCATGAGCCCGGGCGCGCCGAATCCCGCCGTCGGCCGCGGTTAGCCTGGATTGGATGCCCCGGTTAAGCCGGGGGCATCCGCGTTACGCCGGGACGCCGCGAGAGACGGAGGCAACATGACCTACCCGATTCCTGTCATCGATCTCGAAGCCAGCGGACACCAGCCGTCCGCCGGGGTGCTCAACACCATCGCAGACGCCATCGAGCAGGTCGGAATCGTCCAGGTCACTGGCCACGGCGTGGCGCCCGGGCTGATCACCGAGTTCGATCGGCACGCCGCGCGACTGCTGGAGCAGCCGCGGTCCGAGAAGGCCCGGCTGGCCAGCCCGACCGGCCATCCCTACCGTGGCTGGCGGCAGTGGCCGGACGACTTCGGCCGGCTGGAACTCGAGCGCTACAACGTGGCGCAGTTCGACACCCCGCAGGACGCGAAGGCCGCCGGGGTGCCGGACGCCTATCTCGGCCTGTACGCGCACCCGAACGTGTGGCCCGCCGACGACCCGCGCCTGCGCGAGTTGACCTTCGGCTACATCGACGCCGCCCGTCACCTGGCCCAGCGGATGCTGGGGCTCTACGCGCTGGCCCTGGGGCAGCCCGTGGACACCTTCGGGCTCGGGTCCCTGCCGCACGTGCGGCTGACCGTCAACGACTACCCCACGTGGACCTACCCGGAGGCCGCGGGCGACGGTGACGAGGACAAACTGCTGCTGCTCGAGCACTCCGACGACTCGGCCGTGACCGTGCTGAGCCAGGTCGGCGACTACGAGGGCCTGCAGGTGCAGACGCCCGACGGCGGCTGGCAGGCGGTGCCGATCATTCCCGGCGCGCTGCAGATCCTGTCGGGGAACCTGCTGGCCCGCTGGTCCAACGGGCGGCTGCGGCCCGGCCGGCACCGGGTCGTGGCGGGCGGCACGGTAACCAGGCGCTCGACCGCCGTGTTCTGCTACCCCAGCCTGCAGACCGTCGTCGCGCCGCTGCCGCCGTTCGTCGGGCCCGAGGGTGCCACGCAGCCGGGCGTGCTGGTCTGGGACCAGGTCAAGAGCCGGGTGGAAAAGTACCTCGAGGAGTTCGGCCGCCCGGACCAGCTCGCCGCCTGGCGCGACGGCAAGCCCTACGTCGCCCCATTGGCCGACATCCCCTCCGGCCGCTAGCCCGCCGGCCGACCCGGCGGAAGCGGCCGGTGATCATGGCGCGAGCCCACTCGATGCTGACCGGCAGGGCGGGGTCAGTTGCCCATGGGGATCTCGGCGGAGTCGGTGAGGCGGAGCTTGCGGCGGGCGCGTTCGTAGAACGTCGTGTGGCCCAGGCGGACGACCCGTGCGGCGGCCGGCCGGGGCCGCAGGTCGATGTGGTTCCCGGGCTGGACGTGGCCCCCGACCTGCCCGTCGACCTCCACGGCCAGTTCGCCGCTGCCGGGCAGGATGTCCAGCGTCACGGTATCGTTCACCGACAGCACGAGCCCGCGGTTGTAGGCGGAGTGCGGTGACGCCGGGGTGACCAGCAGCGCCTCGACCGACGGACTCATGATCGGCCCCCCGGCCGAGAAGCTGTACGCGGTGGACCCGGTCGGCGTGGCGACCACGACCGCGTCGGCCGCGTAGCTGACAAACCGCTGGTCGTCCACGCGGAGCGCGACCGCGGCGCTGCCCTGACCCGGGAAGCGGACCACGGCGATGTCGTTGAACGCGGTCACGGTCTTGCCGCCGAAGACCGCGTCCACCGCCAGTCGCGGCTCGAGAATGTAGTCGTGGGCGTCGACGGCCGTGAGCGCGTCCGGCAGGTCGGGCACGTCGATCTCGGCCAGGAACCCGAGCTTGCCCAGGTTGACGCCGAGGACCGGGGCGCGCTGCTGGTCGGCCAGGCGCATGGCGCGCAGCATCGTGCCGTCGCCGCCCAGGCTGACGATGAGGTCCGAGCGCCTCCCCAGCTCGCCGGCGGTCACGCCGACCGCGGCGCAGCGGAGCCTGGTCAGCTCCGAGACGATGCCGAGAACCTCGATCGACCGGTTCTTCGCCCATTCGAGGATGGCGTTCACGGCTTCGGCGGAGTCCCGCTGCGGGTGCAGGACCAGTCCGACGCTATGCATGGCGGCCCACCCAGGCCGGCAGGGAAGTACTCATGCGGCGATCGTGCCGCAAGACCACCCCGCGCGCCACTCAACGCCGGCGAGCCGACGGCGACGGCCGCTGACCGGGCGGCCCGGGCTGACTTTCGCGCTAGCGGACCGGGGCCCCGGCCAGGGCGGCGATCACCCCGAGTGCGCCCGCGACGGCGATCGCGGTGACCACGCCGCGGCGCAGGCCCACCAGCCAGGCGGCGGCCACGGCGAGCACCCCGACCTGCCACAGATGGGATAGCGCGAGCCCGAGCGGGATCGTGGCGCCGGCGATCGCGCCGATGGCCGCGGGCCCGGCGCCGGTCAGGAAGGCCTGCACGCTGGCGTTGCTGCGCAGCCCGTCGAACCGGGACCCGCCCGCGAGCACGAACACGAACGACGGGGCAAAGGCCACGAACGCGGCGAGCAGGCCGCCGCCGATCCCGGCGGCCGCGTAGCCGACGACGGCCACGGTCTGCACCACCGGCCCCGGCGTGATCTGGCCGAGCGCCACCGCGCTGAGGAACTGCGCGCTGGTCATCCAGTGGTAGGTGTGCACGGCGTCGTGCTGCATCAGCGGGATGATGACGAACCCGCCGCCGTAGGACAGCGCGCCGACCTTGAAGGCAACCCACGCGAGCGACAGCAGGCCGCCGGCGGCGACAGCCGGGGCGGCCAGCAGCGGCAGCAGCATCCCGGGCTGGCCCGCCTGTGTGCCGCCCGCCCGGCGCCCGGGCCGGATCCGCGGCGGGGTGCGCAGCAGAGCCTCCAGCAGCCCGCAGGCGATCAGGACCAGCACCAGGAACGGGCCGATCAGCGCGGCGGCCACGCCCCCGGCTAGCAGGTAGGCCACCCACCGGGCCCGGCCCGGACGTTCCGGGCCGGCCCGGGCCCAGCTCGCCGGGGACAGGCCCAGCGCGGCGCTGAGCGCGACCGCGGGCACGGCCGCGTCCGCGCCGAGCGCGGCACCGGAGATCCACAGCGGCGGGCGCGCGGCCAGGAACACGGCCGACAGCGCCAGGATCACGATCAGACCGGGGACGATGAAGCACGCGCCGCCGATCAGCGCGCCCGCCGGCCCGCGCAGCCGCCACGCGCAGAAGATCGCGAGCTGGGTGGAGGCCGGGCCGGGCAGCATGTTGGTGGTCGCGACGCCGTCCTCGAACTCGGCCGCCGACAGCCAGCCGCGGCGGTCCACGCATAGCTGGCGCAGCAGCGCGATGTGCGCCGGCGGCCCGCCGAACCCGATGGCGCCGATGCGGCCCCACTCGCGGGCGATCGTCGCCAGTGCCACCCGATCCGGCGCCTGCGCCGCCATGCTGCCTCCGCTCGGACCGGTCGGAGCGGTCGGACCGGCCGGGCCGCTCGGGAGGGACTGTTCCGTCGGGGAAAACTGTTCCACGGAGTGCGTCAGCCCGCTCCGAAACCGGCCGCCGAGATTCCCGGTGCCGCATCGCCGCCCCGCCACCGGGTCGCGGCCTTCCCCACGCCGGAGGCATCATGATCTTCCGTCCCGCTACCGACCCGGACCTGGCCGGGTTCATGCCGCTGCTGGTCCCGGACCCGGCCAGCCCGCTGACCGCCGGCCAGTACCAAATTCGGAGCGGAAGTCACGAGTACCGGCCCGAGTGGACCTGGATCGCGCAGGAGGACGCCGACGCCCCGCCGGCCGCGGCGGCGGTCTTCTGGGGCGACCCCCAGGCGGCTTTTCCGGCCGCCCTCGACGGCCTGTTCCTGCGCGAGACCGGTCGCCGCCGCGGCCGGGCAGACATGGTCGGGCTGGCCGCCGGCCTGCTCACCGCCGCGCACCGGGCCTTCGCCGCAGCCGGAGCGGACCAGCCGCCCCCCTTCCACATTTTCTTGCCCGCCGACTGGCACGACCGGCCCGATGTGACCGCCGTGCTGGCCTGGCGCGGGGAGGCGGCGCGCCAGGCCGGGCTCACCGAGCGGCTGGAACGGCTCCAGTACACCTGGACGCCCGCGGCCGGCCTCCGGGAGCCGTCCCGGCGGCTGAGCTTCCGCGGCGAGCCCGACGATGAGACGTTCGCCGCCTTGTTCCAGCGGGTCCTGGCCGGCACCCTGGACGCCACCTCGCGCCAGGGGGCCGAGGCGATCGGCCTGGACGCGCAGGCCCGCAAGGACCTGGCGTTCTACCGCGACCACATGCACGGGCCGCGGTCGTGGTGGCGGGTCGCACAGACCCAGGACGGCCAGATCGCGGGCTTCGGCATCCCGTCCCGCAACACGGAAGACCCGGTGGTCGGCTACCTGGGCGTGCTGCCAGAGCACCGCGGCCACGGGTTCGTCGGCGAGATACTGGCCGAGGTCACCCGCGTCCTGGCCGTCGAGGCCGGTGCCACGCTCATCCGTGCCGACACCGATCTGGACAATCGCCCCATGGCCGCGGCCTTCGACCGGGCGGGCTACCGCAACACCGGCCGCCGCCTGGTGCTGTCAGCCAGGGCTCGAGCCGTCCCCGCTCAGGCCGACCCGGCTCGGAGCGGCCCTGCTCAGGGCCCCGCTTAGGGCACCCAACCGGCTGGCCAGGCCACGGTGATCAGCGAACTGCGCAGGCGCCTGCCCGATCAGTTCCTGTAAGACAGCGACTTCCCGTTTCTGACTCCCGAGCGCTGCCTGGCCGGGTTCAGCGCTCCGGAGCTTCCCGCTGGCCGCCAGCCGATCCCGGGGCCTGCCCGGCCCAGCCCGCCTGGCGCAGCGCCTCGGCCAGTTGCCGGGCCACGGCTTCCGGGCTGTCCCGCACCGCGAACGCAGGAAAACGTAGTACCCGGTACCCGTCGAGGGTCAGCTCGTTGTCTCGCCGCAGGTCCGCCCACCAGGCCCCTGCATCCATGCCACCGGCCGTCGATCTCGGCCACCAGCCGCGCCCACTCCCACACCGCGTCCAGCCAGCGATTTCCTTGTGCATCAACGCGGCGAGCCTGCCGATCTGGCTCCGGCAGGCCGTAGCGTCCCACCAGATCGCTGAAGTCCAGCTCGGACAGGGCCTCGGCCCCGTCCGAGACATCGCCGAGCGTGGCTCGGAGGAGCCTGCGGCGCGGCCCGTGCGGACAGTAGGCCAGCGCTTGACCGAGGTCGGTCGCCCGCACCAGCCGCTGCTGCACGCCAGCGGCCAGGATGGCCCGGGCCAGCCGGTCGGGGGTCACCCACGTGGCCCCGTCAACGAGCGACCGGGCCAGCCTGGTCCTCGGCGGCTGCCGCGCCGGATGAACGTCGGCGGGTCCCAGCCGGGCGCAGCGGTGCACAACGACGTCGCGCAACGGCTTTCTTAGCTTTCTGGACACCGGGATCAGCAGGTGGACCCGGCGATCGTCGAATCCGGTGAGGCCATCGAGCCGCGCGGCCGTCAGCCCGGCCAGCGCGGCGCCGTCCCCAGCGGCCAGCAGCGCCACCCAGAGACGCTGCTCCTCGGTCAGCGGCCCGGACTGCGTGACGATGACGCCGTAGCACACCCGTCGCCAGCGGCCGCTCGACAGGCGCCAGCGCACAGCAGGCTCGCCCAGATTCCGGAACGCCGCCGCGCTGGTGACCACGCCCGCCTGCCGAGCGCACATCTCGGCAAGATCACCGCTGACAACTCTGGCCACGGGCCAACAATCACGGTGACCAGCCAGCACGCCAACCGGGTAAACGCATCCTGTGGATAACTGCGTGCCACGCTCATAAGTGTGGAAAACCTCAGCATCCACGGGTCGGGTGCGCTGCGGCGCCTGGCCGGAGACTCGGGATCAGCCGCTGCTGGCCAGGACCTCGTGCCACAGGCCGCCGTTGAGGTTGATGTTGTTGCCGCTGGCCTGGCCGGGCTTGCTGTCCGCGATGTAGGTGTAGAGCGGGTGCCCGTCGTAGGTGGCCTGGGTCGTGCCGTCCGAACGCTTGATCGTGCCGATCTGGCCGGTGACACCGGGCCCGGCCTTCCAGCTTCCGTACACCGGCGGCCAGTACTGGGCGCAACTCCCGTAGCAGACCGACTTCGTCGAGGTGTCCGGCGCGAACCAGTACAGCGTCATGCCCTTGGTGTCGGTAAGCACAGTCGCGCCCTTGATCTGCACGGACTTGAACACCTGCCCACCCGAAGCGGGCGCCTGGCCGGACGACGAGGCCGGGGGAACGGACGCAGGGCCCGAGCCGGCCATGGCCACGCCCAGCAGCACCAGGGCGATCACCGACACCCCGGCCAGCCCGGTCATCAGCACGGGGAGCCGGCGCCGCAACTGATCCATCAGCGGGCTGGGCTGAGCCGTGTGGGCACGCGCGGGCGCCGACCACAGGGCGAAGGTGCCCAGGGCCGCGAACGCGGCCACCTCGATCACACCGGCGACGATCCCGGCGGTGGTGCGGACCTCCTTGTCCCCGAACAAGCCCACCCAGACCGACAGCAGGTAACCACCGAGCGTGCTCAGGGCGAGCAGTGCGCCTGCCGCGGCGGCGAGCCGGCTGCCGAACAGCAGCACGATCGCGGCCAGCACGAACGCGCCAATGACCTGGAGCAGGAACATCCAGCCGATTGTCGGGATTGTCCGGTAGCCGGTGAGGTACAGGTCGAGGTGAATGCCGCCGGTGGCGAAGAGCAGCCCGGATCCGACCAGCCGGAGTCCCAGCCGCTGCCATGTCCGCTGTGGCCCGCGTGTTCTGCTCATGCCCACTCTCACGCCCCCGCGCGGCGTCTGGTTCAACGTCAGCCCGCTCGCGCCGTTTGCCCGCCGGAGCCCGGCGGCCCCCCCTTGCAGGGAAGGTTACGCCGGGCCCGGGGTCACGCCGGTGCCGGGTGACGCGCGTGCGCCAGGCATACCCCATGTCAACCCGCATGTACATGTCACCCTGCATGTACATGCGGAAAGCATGTACATGTCACTTACATGTACATGCCAAAGGCATGTACATGTCGGGGTGCATGTACTGGCGGGCGGGCCAGCCAGGGCCTAGCCCCGGTGCCGGGGGCGTACGAGCGTGAACGTCTCGAACTCGGTGTAGTCGGGCGTGGGCGTGCCCGTCTCGCCGGTCGTCGGGTTGACCGGGTCGGCGCCGAGCGCGTGGTACTGGGTGACGGTGATGCTGGTCTGCCCGCCCGGCGCCCCGGGATCCACGTCGAACACCGCGATCCCGTAACCGGTGGACGTGTCGCGCCTGGCCGACCAGGGCGCGTCCTCCACCGCGTCCGCCGCGGCCCGGGCGAACACGCCCGGCGTCGAGGTCGCGACCGGCCGGTTGGGCTTGGTGAACACCTTGGCCTGGCGCGCCCCGTCCGCGGTGTCGACACCGTAGTCGTCGAGGTTCGCGTTGGTGCCGCCGCAGCCCAGAACCAGGTGGACCGTGCCCCGGCTGGTGTCGAACACCCCGGTGTCGCGCGTCGTGACCGGGTGCGGCCGCATGGTCTGCACCGGCGCCCCGGTGGCCACCTCCGTGCCGGCCATGCTGTCGAAGCCCCGGCACGGGAACGACCGCTCGTAGTCGTGGTCGTGGCCGTTCAGCACCAGGTCGACCTGGTACTTGTCGAACAGCGGCAGCCACGCCTGGCGGATCCCCAGGTCCGAGCCGTTTCCCGTGGCCGAGGAGGAGCACGCGATCTGGTGCATCTGGGCCACGATCCAGTCGATCGACGGATCCCGGCGGGCCGCGGCGAGCGTCCGCTCCAGCCACGCGGTCTGCGCGCCGCCGGAGTAGCCGCGGATGTAGAAGGACGTCCCGGGCTCGATCGGCGGGTTGCCGGTGCTCGCGGCCGGCGTGAGCGGGGCGGGCCCGCCCACGAACGCCCCGGCGTCCTGGTAGATCACGTCGTCGGCGTCGAGCGAGACGAACAGCACCGAGCCCACCCGGAACGAGTACCAGCGGCCGCGGAACCCGGGCACGCCGTTGTCGGGCAGCCGGTACCGGGTCAGGTACGAGGTGAACCCCTGCGGGCCGTTGTTGAACTCCACCTCGTGGTTGCCGGGCGCGGGCATCCACGGCCGGCGGGCCGCCGATCCCTGGTTGTTGTTGCCGAAGTCGCGCCACACCTCGGGCTGGACGGTCGGGTTCAGGTCGGCGTAGCACAGGTCGCCGTTGAGCAGGTGGAACAGCGGCTGGAACCGCTCCACGGCCGCGACCGCATAGGCGCTCTGCCCGTAGGACAGCACCCAGGCGGTGTTCGGCGTGGCCAGGTCGCCGAAGCTGGTGAACCGGAACGGCGCCCGGCCCCCCGGCGCGGTGCGCAGCGACGCGGCGAACGGCTGGTCGCTGCCGTCGTTGTCCGCGGTCACCACGTACTCGTGCGTGCTGCCGGGCGCGAGCCCGGTGATCTCGGCGTGGTAGGTCCAGACCTTCTCGCCGTTGATCCCGTCGGTGTACGTGCGGCCGGTGGCCGGGACCGTCCGGGCGTGGCCGCCGTGGCCCAGTCGCACCCGCGGCCGCCGGGCCGGGCCGGGTGACGCCCAGGAGACCGTGACGCTCGCGGCCGGGTCCCGGCCCCAGGTCAGGTGAATCTGCTCGGGCGTGCCGCCCGGGGTGCCGCCCGCCGCCTTCGTGGCCGGGCGCGCCGCGCCCAGGGCCGTGAGCGGGCCCGCCGCGGCCAGCAGCCCGGTGCCGCCCGTCCCGGCCAGGACCTGCCGCCGGGTCAGCGAAGAGTCATCGTGAGTCATGTTCGACAGATTTCCACCATTATGTGAACGGCGCATGACCGCCAGATAATCGGCCGCTCCGGCGGCGGTGAACACCAGTCCGTAACGCGGCGTTCGGGCCGGTCACGGCGCCCCCCGGCCGATCTGGTGCCGGGGGCGGAATGCGGGACGCGACGGTCACAGGACCGCCCGGCACGCCGGCCGAAAATGGCTGGCCGGGCACCAGGCCCCGCCCTAAGGTGGCCAGATGCGGCCCGACACCGCGTTCAAGAACTATGTCGTTAGCCATCTGGCCGGGCTGCCTGGCGTGCGGGCGGTCACGCTCGGCGGGTCCCGCGCCGCCGGGAAGCACGGCCCGGACAGCGACTGGGACTTCGCCGTCTACTACCGGGGCGCTTTCTCCCCCGGCGACCTGCGCGCGGTGGGCTGGCCCGGGCAGGTGTCCGAGGGCCGGGCTGCGCGGCCTGGACCAGATCCTGGCCGGCCTGACCCCGGACCCGGACGCGCTGACCGGGGCCGTCGACGCCGCCGAGTCCTGCCTGCGGGCCGCCGTGACCCGCACCGACGCCGACCCCGCGCCCGGCTAGCCAGGAACGGAGCCCGGCATGGCGGGCCGGCCGATGACGGCGGGTCCGCTAGGGCAAGATAGACGCGTGACCGTCGATGCCGCTGGGGCCGCCGACACGGAACCCCAGGCCGTCTGCTCGCCGCTGACAGGCGCCGCGATCTTCCTGGTCGTGACCGTGCGACCGGGTGCGGACAACGCGGACACCGCGCGCGGGCTCTGCGGCGACCTGGCCGGGCTGGTGCGGGCCGTTGGGTTCCGTGGCACCGAGGACTACCTGACCTGCGTGACCGGCCTCTCGGCGGCGTTGTGGGACCGGCTGACCAGCCGGTCCCGGCCGGCCGGGCTGCACCCGTTCGAGGAGATCAGGTCCGGCCCGCGGGTGGCCGTCGCGACCCCCGGCGACCTGCTCTTCCACATCCGCTCGGCCCGCATGGACCTGTGCTTCGAGCTGGCCTCCCAGATCATGGACCGGCTGCGGGGCGCGGTGACCGTGGCCGACGAGGTACACGGCTTCCGCTACTTCGAGCACCGCGACCTGCTCGGCTTCGTGGACGGGACCGAGAACCCGGAGGGCCCGGCCGCCGAGCGGGCCACGCTCATCGGCGCCGAGGATACCGGCTACGCCGGCGGCAGCTACGTGATCGCGCAGAAGTACCTGCACGACCTCGACGCGTGGAACGCGCTGCCGGTCGAGCAGCAGGAAAACGTCATCGGGCGGAAGAAGCTGTCCGACATCGAACTCGACGACACGGTGAAACCGGACTACGCGCACAACGCGCTGACCTCGATCACCGACGCCGACGGCGAAGAGATCCAGATCCTGCGGGACAACATGCCGTTCGGCCGCGTCGGGGACGGCGAGTTCGGGACCTACTTCATCGGCTACGCGCGCTCACCCGACCCGATCGAGCTGATGCTGCGCAACATGTTCATCGGCCGTCCCGAGGGGACCTACGACCGCATACTCGACGTCAGCCGGGCGGTGACCGGCGGGCTGTTCTTCGTGCCCCCGGCCGCGATGCTGGAGGGCCTGGCCGACGACGACACCGACAACGAAACCGGGGACGGCGAAACCGGGCACGGCGAAACCGGGCACGGCGAAACCGGCGAGACCGGCGAGACCGGGGAGGCCGCCGCGGCCAGCCCGGCTGCATCGCCCGCCCCACCTGCCCCATCCGCCCCACCCGCCTCATCCGCGAACGGCCGATCCACAAACGGCTCGCTGAACATCGGCAGCCTGAGGGGAGTTTCCCACGATGAATAACCTGCACCGCGAGCTGGCGCCG
>DATAVV010000085.1:0-14914 GCA_036267555.1 Streptosporangiaceae bacterium
TCGACCCCGAACTTGTCCTGGGCGGCCACCGCGATCTCGACCATCGACAGCGAGTCGATGTCCAGGTCGTCGACGAACGTCTTCTCCGGCGTCACCTGGTCGGCGGGCACGCCCGCGACCTCATCGAGGATCTCGCCGAGCCCTGTCAGGATTTCCTGGTCGGTCATCGCCATGGGTTGTGCTCTCCTTCGCTTTCTGAACTTCTCTCCGTCATGGGTCCGTCATGCGTTTCACCTGCGGGCACAGGAGCCCGGTCAGGGTACCGTGATCACCTGGCCGGCATAGCAGATGCCCGCCCCGAACCCGAGCAGCAGGACCGGCGCCCCGGACGGGATCTCGCCGCGTCCCAGCATCCGGGACAGGGCCAGCGGGATCGACGCCGACGACGTATTGCCCGCGGTGACGATGTCGTCGGCCACCCGTGCCTGCGGCGCGCCCAGCCGGCGCGCGATGGCCTCGACGATGCGCAGATTGGCCTGGTGCGGGATGAACGCGGCCAGTTCGGTCGGGTCCACGCCGGCCGCCTCGCAGGCCTGCTTGGCCACCGGGTGCAGCGCGGTCGTGGCCCAGCGGAACACCGCCTGGCCCTCCTGGATGATGAACCCGTTGCGGTCCGGGATGTAGATCTTGTCGGCCAAGTCGCCCGCGCTGCCCCACACGACCGGGCCGATCCCGGCCTCGGCCGGGTCGGACACCGGGCTGACCACGGCGGCGCCCGCGCCGTCGGCGAAGATGATGCACGTCGAACGGTCGGTCCAGTCCACCCACTGGGACAGCTTCTCGGCCCCGATGACCAGCACGTTCTTGGCCGTTCCGGTTCGGACCGCGTCGCTGGCGTTGGCCAGTGCGTAGCAGAACCCGGCGCACGCCGCGTTCATGTCGTAGGCCCCAGGAGCGGCGATGCCGAGCCGGCGGCCCACCGTGGCCGCGGTGTTCGGGATCTGCACCTCGGGCGTGCAGGTGGCCACGATCACGAGGTCGATGTCCCCGGCGGACAGGCCGCTAGCGGCCAGGGCCTTGCCCCCGGCCGCGACCGCCATGTCGGCCACGGTCTCGTCCGGGCCCGCGATCCGGCGGCTGGCGATGCCGACCCGGCTGCGGATCCACTCGTCGTTGGTATCTACCGTCGCCGCGAGTTCGTCGTTGGTCACGACCCGGGTCGGCTGGTACTCGCCGAACGCCAGGATGCGCGCGCCCGCTGAGCTCTCGGTGAGTCGCATCCAGATCCCTTCGCTGTGGTGGTCCCGGAAGGGTCGACTCTCCGGGACCTCGTCGTTATTCCGTCGCTTCGCGCTGCAGGCGCTGGCCAGGCGCCTGGCCGTTCGCTTCGCTCCCGGCGTGATCGCGCTCGGCCGCGAGCAGTTCGCGGGCCTGCTCCAGGTCGCCCGGGGTCTTCAGGCCGAGCGTCCGCACCCCGGGCAGGGCCCGCCGGGCCAGCCCGGTCAGCGTGCCGGCCGGGGGCAGCTCGATCAGCGTGGTGACACCAAGGCCGGTCATGGCCTGCATGCACCTGTCCCACCGGACCGGCGCGCTGACCTGGAGAACGATCCGGTCCAGCCAGTCCCGGCCGCTGCGGACCACGGTGCCGTCCCGGTTGGACAGCAGCGCCAGCGCGGGGTCGCGCGGGGTCACGGTGGCGGCGGCCTCGCGCAGCGCGTCCACGGCCGGGGCCATGTGCCGGGTATGGAAGGCGCCGGCCACCGACAGCGGGCGCAGCCTGGCTCCCGGCGGGGGGTCGGCGGCGAACGCGGCGAGCTGGTCCATCGTGCCCGCGGCCACGACCTGGCCCGCGCCGTTGACGTTGGCCGGGGTCAGCCCGTGGGCCTCGATCGAGGCCAGCACGGCCGTCTCGTCCCCGCCGAGCACCGCCGTCATGCCGGTGGCCCCGGCCGCGGCGGCCTTGGCCATGGCGTCGGCGCGCGCGCGCACCAGCCGGATCGCGTCCTGCGGCCCCAGCGTACCCGCGATCGCGCCCGCCGCCAGTTCGCCGACGCTGTGCCCGGCCGCGGCCCCGACCCCGTCCGCTTCGGCCGCGCCGGCCAGGTCCCGGCCGGCTCCGCCGAGGAACTCGGCGGCGGTGGCGATGGCCGCCGCGACCAGCAGCGGCTGCGCGACCGCCGTGTCTCGGATCTCCTCGGCGTCGGCGGTGGTCCCGCACCGGATCAGGTCGCATCCAGCCAGCTCAGACCAGGCACCGAGGTGCTCGGCGAACCGGGGCAGCTCCAGCCACTCCCGCAGGAAGCCCGGCGCCTGCGCGCCTTGTCCCGGCGCAGCGATTAGAAGCATCTTCCTACCCTGCACTGTAGGAGTTCGCCATAAGGATGCCGTAGCGTACGAAGTTGGGCGGTGGGAATCTGTAGGTAACCTACAATCAAGTTCCCTTGTGCACCGCTGGCCCGTGCGCCGTGCGCCCCTGCTCCAGGCGGCCGAGCACCACCGCCACCCACAGCGCGAAGCCGTCGCGCCCCTTGCCGGGCACCAGGCCGGTGAGCTCGCTGACCCGGCGCAACCGGTAACGCACGGTGTTGGGGTGCACGAACAGTGACTGGGCGGTGGCCTCCAGCGTGTTGCCCTGCTCCAGGTAGGTCATGACGGTGTCGAGCAGCGCCGAGCCGCCGTGCACCAGCGGCTCGTACACCTCGGCGATGAGCTGAGCGCGCGCCTGCTCGTCCCCGTCGAGCGCGCGCTCGGGCAGCAGTTCGGAGGCGAGGACCGGCCGGGGCGCCTCGGGCCAGGCGCCGGCCGCGCGCAGGCCGGCCAGGGCCGCGCTCGCGGACAGCGTGGCCGACTGGAGGTTGTCGACGACCGGGCCCACGATCACCGGGCCGGCGCCGAACCGCCCGGCGAGCTTCGCGGCCGCGTCGACCGGGTCGGCGCCGCCGATGACCACGACCAGCCGGTGCCCGTGCACCCCGGCGAGCAGGTCGAGCCGGGCGCGGCGGGCGATGCCCCGCAACTCGTCGATCAGGTTTTCCGGCTCGGTGTCGTCGGCGTTGCCGGCGATCACCGCCACCGGCCCGGCCGACCAGTTCAGCGCCGACGCCCAGGACTGGAGACCCTCGTCGACCTCGCCGCGGACCAGCGAGTCCACCACGAGCGCCTCCAGGCGGGCGTCCCACGCGCCGCGCGCCTCGGCCGTGCGCGCGTACACCTGCGCGGCGCCGAACGCGATCTCCCTCGTGTAGCGGAGCACGGCCTCCCGCAACTCGGCCTCGCCGCCCGGCGCGGCCAGGTCGTCCACCTGGGCCTCGACCACGTCGATGATCACGCGCGCCATCTCCACGGTCTGCTGCAGGCTGACCGCGCGGGCCAGTTCCCTGGGCGCCGTGCCGAACACCTGCCCGGCGACCGCGGGACGGCCGCGCTCGGGGTGCTTGACCCAGTCCATGAACGTGGCCAGCGCGGCCTGAGCGACCAGGCCCAGCCAGGACCGGTTCTCCGCCGACATCGCGCGGAACCAGGGCAGGCGGCTGTCCATCGACGCCATGGCCGCCGTGGAAAGCTGGCCCATCGACCGTTCGAGCCGCCGCACGGTCTCGTCGCCGACCCGGGCGGTCTGCTCGCCGTGCTTGCCGCCCGCCCGAGGCCGCTGCTGTGCGCTCATCCCGCCAGCGTGCCACGAGCAGGCCAGGTCGGCGCAATGCCCGACGTCGCCGGCCCGGCCGTCCGCACCGCCGAAACCACCGTCACGGGCACCGCCATGCGCACCACCGCAAACACCGCCGGGAAGGGGCCGCGACCGGCCGCGGGCCCGGTATTTTGACCGCTGTCGCGTTGGGCGTTCAAAGTAGTACTTACCGGCCGGGCACGAGAGGAATTTGGCATGATGCTGACGCGGGCCATGCGCATCTGCCTGGCCGTGGTGGCGCTGGTCGCCGCAGGCGCCCTGGCCAGCGCCCTCGTGCTGGCGCTGCGTCCGGCCCGGGCGGCGAACGGCAAGCCGGCCGCGGCCCCGCCGCCCGCCAGGAAGGCCGTCGGCCCGCAGGCCAGGCCCTCGCCGCGCGCCCAGGCCAGCCCCACCGCCGACGGGTACTCGTTCACCACGCTCGACGACGCCACCGACCCCACCTTCAATCAGTTGCTCGGCATCAACAACAACGACCACATGACGGGATACTTCGGCTCCGGCGCCACCGGGCACCCGAGCAAGGGCTACTTCGTGCGCGCCCCCTACACCCAGTCAGGCTACGTCGACCTCAACTACCCCCATTCGGTTCAGACCCAGCTCACGGGCCTGAACGACGAGGGGATCCAGGTCGGGTTCTGGTCCAGCCAGGACCACGCCGGCCAGGTACCCGACTTCGGGTTCTATATCGCGGAAGGCCGTTTCGTCCCGGTCAACTTCCCGCTGCGCAAGCCGCCCCGCACGCCGGTGAACCAGTTGCTCGGGATCAACGACAAGGACGTGGCCGTGGGCTTCTACACCGACGCCGCCGGCCGGGCCCACGGCTACCGGTACACGGTCGCGACGAAGAAGTTCTCCGTCGTCGCCGTGTCCGGTGTGAGCGTGGTCGCGGCCGCGATCAACAACGCGGGTGACGTGGCCGGCTTCGTCACCTCCGCCAAGGGTGTGACCGCGGGGTTCCTGGCGCCGCCGTCCGGGCCGGCCACCGGGCTGAGCTTCCCCGGCGCCTCGCTGACCGAGGCGCTCGGCGTCAACGACACCGGCGAGGTCGTGGGCGACTACCGGCTCGGCAGCGGTCCCGGTGCCAGCACCCACGGGTTCACCTGGACCAGGCAGCACGGCTTCACCACGGTGGACGACCCCGCGGGCCCGGGGAACACCACGATCAACGGCGTCAACAACGTCGGCAACCTGGTCGGCTTCTACACCGACCGCGCCGGGCACACCAACGGGCTGCTCGCCACGCCGGCCGGCTGACTGGGCGCGGCCACGGCCCAGATCCCCGGGTCGGCCTCGCCCCGGCTCTCGGCCCAGCCCCGGACCACGATGCTCGCCAACTGAGCCCGCAGCCCGTCCCGCTGACCGGGCGGGACCGCCTGGTCGATGTAGCGCTCGCGCATCTCGGCCGGGGATCCCGCCAGCAGCACCTTGGCCCCGGCCCCGAGGTGCGGGCCCAGCCGGTACCGGCTGTCCCCGGCCTGCTCGAGCAGTTCGTGCGCCTTGAGCAGGCTCACCGGGCGGTACACGGTGCTGCGGGGGAGCCCGATCGCCTCGCTGAGGCCCTCGACGGTGTGGGTGGGCTGCTCGGTGGAGAACTGGTCGAGCAGCGCCAGCAGCCGCTGGGTGCTCTGGGTGCCGCCAGGCGCCGGCCGGCCGGATGCGGATGCGCCCAATTTCATGATTGATGCCCGGAACCGGCCCGATGTCGGAAACTTCGCCATTACAGGGGACATGACATGCCAGGCAATGCGTGCCTTTACCTGCCACAGCGTGCTGGCCGATTCCCCTGAGGGAAAGTTCCTTTCCGATACCGGAAGCCCGCGGCTCATCGGATCAGCCCCGATCGGATAACCCATGTCGTCAATTCGCGGGCGCCATTCTGCGGCTGAGCACCGGGTGCGATCACGGAGGCGGCGATGCACGCGAATTCGGGCAGCGTTTCGGAGATACTCGGCCGCGGCCCGGCCGGGCCGGGAACCGGTACCTGAGCGCAATGGCCGCGGTGCGCAAGGCCCAGAGTTGACGTCCCCCGCGTCCCGCCGGGGAGCGGATCCGTTCGAGCCGGTTTTCACGCTGGCCTCGGGGCCGTCCGGAGCCACCCCGGCCACCCTGGCCGCACTCGGCCGGCCCGTGCTGTTCCCCTATGACCCGGCGTTCCTCGAACTGTACGCGGACACGGTCGAACTGCTGCGCCGGGCGTTCGGCACCCGCCGGGCCCCCGTCATCCTGCACGGCGAGGCCGTGCTCGGGCTCGAGGCCGCCGCGGCGTCGCTGATCCGCCGCGGCGACGTCGTGCTCAACCTGGTCTCAGGCGTCTATGGCAAGGGCTACGGCCACTGGGCCGCGCGCTACGCCCGGGAGGTCATCGAGATCGAGGTGGCCTACGACAGCGCCGTGCCCGCCGGCCGCGTCCGCGCCGCGCTCGCGGAGCGCCCCGACGTCACCGTGGTCAGCGTCGTCCACTGCGAGACGCCGTCCGGCACCATGAACGACCTCGACGCCATCGGCCCGGTCGTCTCCGGGCATGGCGCTGCTGATCGTGGACGCGGTCTCCTCCTTCGGCGGCACCCCGTGCGACTTCGCCGCCTGGGATGCCGACCTGGTCGTGGTCGCGCCGCAGAAGTGCCTGGGCGGACCGCCGGGCCTGTCGCTGTTGCACGTGAGCGACGCCGCCTGGGCCCACATGGAGGCCAACCCGGACGCGCCGCGGGCGTCCGTGCTCTCGATCCTGGACTGGAAGGACGCCCACCAGGTCGACCGGCCGTTCCGCTGGACGAGCGCGAGGTCAGGGCCAGGGCGCGGGCCGAGTCCGGGGTCATGCTGTCCGGCGGCCAGGGCGCGCTGGCCGGCCAGGTGCTGCAGATCGGTCACATGGGCCCCGGCGCCTACCCGCTCAGCCCGGTGATCGCGCTGACCGCGCTGGGCCGGGCCCTGCGCGGCTTCGGCGTGACGGCCGACGTCGGGGGCGCGGTCGAAGCGGCGCTCACGGCGCTTGACGCGTCCGGCGAGTTATCAACGACGGTGGCAGGCGATCATCCGTGCCTGATCGCGAACCGGGCCGCCGGGTCAGCGCGCGAGTAGGCCCTCGGCGCGGGCCAGGGTCTCGCGGAAGTTGGGCTGGGTTATGAGCTGCCGGGCGTCGGGAACTGACAGCCAGCGCAGCGGCGCGCCCGGATTTTCCGGCCGGGCGGCGTCCGGCGTCTCGGTGGCCAGGACGAACCGCAGGTCGGCGTGGTGATGCGCGGGCTCGACACGGTTGGCGGTCACCGGGACGATCGCCACGTGCCGCAGTTGCGCGTCCGGCCACGGCACCAGGTCGGTCAGGCCGGTCTCCTCGGCGCCCTCACGCAGCGCGATGGCCAGCGGGTCGCTCTCGCCCGGGTCGCCGTGCCCGCCGACCTGGAGCCAGGCCTGCTGGCGCTCGTGCCAGCGCAGCAGCACCCGGCGGGTCGCCGGGTGCACGATCAGCGCGGACCCGGTGACGTGCAGCGGGCTGGAGCGGCCGAACGGGTCGGCCGCGTCCTGGGCGAGGGCGCGGGCCCGCTCCACGTCGGCGGCCTCGGCCTCGTCTCCCGGCCGGTACCGGCCGAGCAGGCGCAGCAGCGGGTCATGAGCCGGGCTCATGGGAAGGCATCACTCCGGCGAGGCGGGCAAGGGCCGATGGCGCGGGCCTTCAGGCTAGTGGACCGCCCCGGCCGGCCGCGATGATGGAGCGGTGAAGACCGCGCGGCTGTTCCACGTCGATGCCTTCGCCACGGCGCCGTTCACCGGGAATCCGGCCGCCGTTCTGGTGCTGGACCAGCCACCCGGTGACGGCCTCGGGCGCCGGATCGGGGCCGAGTTCAACCAGCCCGCCACGGCGGTGACCTGGCCCGCAGGCGAGGCGGGCCGGTTCGGGCTGCGCTGGTTCACCGCCACGACCGAACTGGACCTGTGCGGGCACGGCACGCTGGCCGCGGCCCGGGTGCTGCTGGCAGCGGGCCTGGGCGCGCAAGGCGAGATCCGGTTCGATACCCGGGCGGGGCGGCTGGACGCTCAGGCCGACGGGGACTGGATCCGGCTGCGTTTTCCCGTCCTGCGGCCGCAGGACGCGGACCCGGCGCTGGTCACGGCGGTGACCGGGCTGCTCGGCGGCGGCCCCGTGGCCGAGGTGCTGCGCAGCGACCTGGACGCGATGGCCGTGCTCGGCTCGCAGGCCGGGGTCCTCGGCGCGCGGCCGGACCTGGACGCGCTGGCCCGGCTGCCGGTGCGCGGGCTGATCATCACCGCCGCCGCGGACGAAGGCGCGGACTTCGTCTCCCGGTTCTTCGCCCCGGCCACCGGGATCGCCGAGGACGCGGTGACCGGCTCGGCGCACTGCACGCTGGCCCCGTACTGGATCGGCCGGCTCGGCCGCCAGCCGCTGCTGGGGCGGCAGTTGTCCGCCCGGGGCGGGCAGGTGCGCGTGACCCAGGACGGCGCCAGCGTGCTGCTGTCCGGGCCGGCCCTGATCCTGTCCGAGGGATCCTGGCTCGTGCCGGGCTAGCGGTCGCGCACGGCTACCTGAAGGCGCTACCCGGCTTGCCCGGGCGTCATGGACCGCTGCCAGCGCACCTCTCCCTCGTGCCACTGGCTGGTGGGGTCCAGGCCGGCCGCGGCGGACACGGCCGCGGACGCGGCGTGCCCGGGATGGATGTGCGCGATGACCGTCGCCACCCGCTGCCGCCCGAGCCAGGCCACGAGCGCCCGGGCCGCCTCGGTGGCGATGCCGCGCCCCTGCCACGGGGTACCCAGCACCCAGGCGACCTCGGCCGGCATGCGCTCGAAGCGGGCCCGGTTCTCGGCCAGGCTGAGCGGGGCGCCGCCGATGAACGCGTACAGCCCGGGGTCGGCCAGCGCGGTTGTCATCTCGGCGGCGTGCTTGGCCCGCAGCGGCCGCAGGTCGAGTCGGCTGGTCCGAATCGGCTCGGCCGCGATCGCGCCGCGGCCCGCCGGTCGTGTCATCCCTTCTTGGCCCGGCTGGGGGCGACGCGCGGCGGCTCGTCCGGTTGCTTGGGGTAGACCGGCGGCCACGGCGCGTCCAGCAGCCCGCTGGCCCGGTCCCGCGCGTTCATCTCCAGCAGCGGCTCCAGGGACTGGGGGTCGTCGTTCATGCCCAGCCACGGGTCGCCGGCGCTTTCCAGCCGGCCGGGAATGGACGCGATCGTGAACTGATCCGGGTGGATGTCGTCGAGTTCCGCCCACCAGACCGGGGTCGACACCTGGGCCCCCGGCCGGGCCCGCGCCGACCAGGCGCCGAAGACCGTCTTGTGCGGGGCGTTCTGGTTGTAGTCCACGAACACCCGCTGGCCGCGTTCTTCCTTCCACCAGGCGGCCGTGATCAGGTCCGGCCGGCGGCGTTCCAGTTCGCGCGCGATCGCGACCGCGCCCGACCGCACCTGGTAGGCGTCCCAGCGCGGCTGCAGCCGGACGTAGACGTGCAGCCCGCGGTTGCCGGTGGTCTTGGGGTACCCGGTCAGGCCGGTCTCGGCCAGCAGCCTTTCCAGTTCCCTGGCCGCCTGGCGGATCTGGGTGAAGTCCACGCCGGGCGTGGGGTCCAGGTCGATGCGCAGTTCGTCCACGTGGTCCGGGTCGCTGGCCAGGTAGGGCCAGACGTGGAAGCCGAGGCAGCCCAGGTTGACCGCCCACAGCACATGGTCGGTGTCGGCGGCCACCAGCGCCCGGGCCGTGGTGCCGTTCGGCGTGGACACCGTGGTGGTCTGCAGCCAGTCCGGGGCGTTCGCCGGCACCCGCTTCTGGAAGAACGAGGGCCCGCCCGCCCCTTCGGGGAACCGTTGCAGCAGCACCGGCCGGCCGCCCATCGTCCGCATCAGCGGCTCGGCGACGCGCAGGTAGTGAGCGGCGAGATCGCCCTTGGTCTCGCCCCGCTCAGCGAACAGGACCTTGTCCGGGTGACTGATCAGGCCGTCCATGACCCGACTCTACGACCGGCCAGTTGGTTGACGGCGCAAGGCGGCCACCCGATCACGGCGGGCCCAGCCGGCGCTCGTCCGGGCGCGGTCTGACCACGTCACGCGCCCGAACCGGCCCGTCACGGCAATTGAACCACTATGGGCTGCCGGCCGTGTCAGATTGGTACCGGCGCGCATCGCCGCACGCGGAAGACGGGAGCCCGACGAGCCATGACGGCCGAGCCAGGTATAGCCGAGAAAACGGCCGGGCCAGGTATAGCCGGGCAAGGGGCAGCGCCGCGGACCGGCGGCCGCACGCTCCGGCGCCTGTACCTGCCCACGGTCGTGGTGGCCGGCCTGGCCGCCTGGCTGTCCTGGCTGGGCTGGGAGACGCTGGCCCGCTACGGCCCGCTGCACTCGATTTGGGCGGCCCAGTTCGAGCTGGCCGGCCCGGCCGTGACCGGGTTCGTGCTGGTCGTGTTCGCGATCGAGCAGTTCCGGCCGGCCCAGCGGCGCCCGCTGCTGGCTCGCGGCCACCTGCTCGACATCGGCTACATGCTGGCGCACGCCCTGATCGTGGTGCCGGTCATCGTGCTGACCGGCACCGGGTTCTCCGCGGAACTGGCCCGGGTCGCGCCCTGGCTGGTGCTGCCGCACGTCAGCGGGGTGCCCGGCTGGTGCTTCATCGCGGCGGCCGTGGTCGCGATCGACGCCCTGGACTGGCTCGTGCACCTCGGCAACCACCGGATCACCTCCCTGTGGCGGCTGCACGCGGTGCACCATTCCCAGGAGGAACTGAGCATCCTCACCACGTTCCGGGCCCATCCGCTGGTTCAGGTCAGCTTCCTGATCACCGCGATCCCGATCCTGGCGGTCGGCCATAACGCGGTGACCCCGGCCGTGGTGCTCACGGTCTACGCGTGCCTGGGCGCGCTGCCGCACGCCAACGTGCGCTGGAGCTACGGGAAGGCGGGCGCGATCCTGATCAGCCCCGCCTACCACCGGGTGCATCACTCGGCGACCGGCCGGCTCGACCTCAACCTGGGCACGGTCTTCACGGTCTGGGACCGGGTCTCGGGCCGTGCGGTGTTCCCCGAGGCCGGGAAGCCCCCGATCCCGACCGGCCTGTCCGGCCGCCCGGTGCCCGTCGAGCAGGCGGGGGTCCGGCCGCGTTTTGCCCGGACCTTCCTGACCCAATGGGCTGAGCCCTTCACCACGAACGAGGTATCGAACCTGTGACTACAACTGGCGTTCGGCGATCCACCTCCCGGCAGCGTTCCGGCCTGGGCCTGTGGGTCCTGTTCCTGTGCGACGCGGGCCTGCTGGTCGCGTCGGGCCTCATCCACCTGCACCTGTGGGACATCGCCTACCGGCACGTGAAGACGCTCGACGTGCTGTTCCTGGTGCAGGTGGCCGCGGCCGTGCTGCTGGCCCTCGCGCTGCTGATCACCCGGCGCCTCATCGTGGTGCTGGCCGCCCTGCTGCTCATGGCGGGCACGATCGTGGGCTTCCTGCTCGCGCGCTCGGTCGGCATCTTCGGGTTCAAGCTCACGTTCAGCTCGGGCCTGGCCAACACGGTGCTGATCATCGAGATCGCAGGGGTCGTCCTGCTGGCCGTCACCGCGTTCGCGATGCGCCGCACGGCCGACTGACGCCGCCGGCCGGCCCGCTTGGCTAACGCGGCAGGCCGGCTACCGTGGCGGCCCCGCGGCGAGCCGCTCGCGGATCTCGCCCATCCGCTCGGCCGAGTCGTGCGGCATCTCCCACCGGGTCTCCAGCCACCAGGTGCAGCCCGCGTCGGCCCAGGGCGCGACGATGGCCGTGGCCGCGGCCGGGTCGCCGGCCGGCGTCTCGCCCTCGGCCACCATGTCGAAGCCGGGGGCGGCCCCGTGCTCGGTCAGCCACGCCCGCAGCGCCCGCGCGTCCCGCGGGCCCTCGTCCCGGCCGTCGCCGGCCTGGTACTGCGGGATGATGCCGTCGCAGCGCAGCGCCCGGCGCAGCGACTTGGGCCGCGGCCACACCCCGACCACCCACACCGGTACGCGCTCCTGCACCGGCCGCCCGGCCGAGGTCAGGTCCGTCCGGCCGGTCTGGTAGCGGTAGTGCCGCCCCTGGTAGCTGGTGCCGCCCTGCCACAGCACGCGGATCAGGTCGATTCCCTCATCCAGCCGCTCGGCCCGGCCGCGCAGGTCGGTGACCTCGTCCGTGTCGGGAAGTTCGGTGTCGACCGCGCCCACGCCGACCGCGAGGATCGCGCGCCCGCCCGATAGCTGGTCGAGCGTGGCCACCTGGCTGGCCACCTTCCACGGGCGGCGCCAGGGCAGCGGGGTGAGCATGGTGCCGAGCCGGATCCGCCCGGTCCGGGCGGCGATGGCCGCCAGCAGGCTCCACGCGTCCACTCCGTAGGCGGCCTCCCACACGAACACCCCGTCCCAGCCCGCCTGCTCGGCCAGCACCGCCTGCTCCAGTTGCTCGGTCGCGGTCCCGCCCGGCAGCACCGCGCCGCAGCGCATCGCGCGCTCGCCTGTCATGGCTCGGTCCTATCACGCGCCGCCGACATCCCGGCCGCGCCGCGGCCGCGTGTCGTGAGGGAGGCGGGGGAGGGTCGGACCTGTCCCCAGATCAGCGCCTCGAAGTGGTCGCAGCCGTCCGGGGAGGTGTCCCGGTGGTGCGCGAGCACGTGCTCGAGGTACGCGCGGGCCGCGTCCATGCGCTCGGCCCGGGCCCGGAGGGCCTCGATCCTGGCCGTCACGACCTGCTGCCACCGCCCGGTGCGCGTGCTGTGGCTCGGGCTGGCCCTGCTCGCCCGTCGACCTGTACGCCGACGGCGACCGGTGGACGACCGCGCGCCGGGCCACGCGCTCGACGAGCAACTGCTCCGCAAGGACCTGCGCAAGCACGTCGCCTCGGGGGTGACGATGATCCGCTTGCCCGGGCTCGCGGGCGATCCGCCCGCCTGGTTCGGCCGCGACCCCGACGTGCGGGCCGGCGCCTCCTGCGCAGCCAGCACCCCGCGGGCGGGGCCGCGGCGGCCGCCGCGAAGGTCGACTCGCTCGAGCACGGCATGGGCCTCGACCCGGGCCTGCTGGCCGCCCTGGCTGCCCAGGGCACCGTGCTCACTCCCCACGCTTGGTGTCATCAGCCAGGGCCTGGAACGGGCCAGGAACGCGCCGGACAGCCCGCGCGAGGCCTGGTACGTCGGGGGCGCGAGCGGGCACGGGCGGCTGGTCGCCCAGGCGGCCGAGGCGGGCGTGACGATCCTGGCCGGGACCGATTCACGCCCGCACGGACGCATCGCGGACGAGATCCGGGTACTGGCCCGGGCCGGCCTGCGGCCGCACGACGCGCTGGCGGCAGGCTCCTGGGCCGCCCGGGCCTACCTGGGTCTGCCCGGGCTGGCCGAGGGCGCGCCGGCCGACCTCGGCCAGCTTGACCACCCGCGCGCGGTCATCCTGCGCGGCCAGCTACGCCACCGCCGCCGGGCCGCCCGCACCGCCACCACCCTGCCCCGTTCATGATCTGGGTTACTCGCGCGCGCATATCGCACGCCATGCACCCAGATCATGTGGGCGGCGGGGGCGGCGGGGGCGGGCCGGGAGCGAGGGCGGGGGCGGGGGGGCTAGAGGACGTCGCTGACGTCTAGGTCCAGGTGGTACTTGGTGATCGCCTGGCTGAGCACCTCCGGCTTGACCTCGCCGCTGCGGGCCAGCTGGCTCAGCACGGCCAGGGTGACCGACTCGGCGTCCACGTGGAAGAACCGGCGCGCGGCGGGCCTGGTGTCGGAGAACCCCCAGCCGTCGGTGCCGAGCGAGCTGAACGGGGCACTGACCCAGCGGGCGATCTGGTCGGGCACCGCCCTGATCCAGTCGCTCACGGCCACGACCGGGCCCGGGTGGTCGGCCAGCGCGCTGGTCACGTGGGGCACGCGCGGGTCGCCGTCGGGATGCAGCAGGTTCCACTCGTCGCAGTCGAGCGCGTTGCGGCGAAGCTCGGTCCACGACGTGGCCGACCAGGTCTCCGCGGCCACACCCCAGTCCTCGGCCAGCAGCCTCTGCGCCTCGAGCGCCCAGCGCAGCGCCACGCCCGAGGCGAGGATCTGCGCCCGCGGCCGCTCCGTGTCTCCCGACGCGCCGGCGTCCCCCGAAGCACCCGTGGCGGCCGGCGCGCCGGCGTACCGGTACAGGCCCTGCAGGATGCCGCGCTCGAGCGCCTCGGTGCCGCCCGGGTAGTCATCGGGCACCGGGGGCTGGACGTACGGCTCGTTGTAGACGGTCAGGTAGTAGAAGATGTTCTCGCCCTCGGGGTGCTCGCCGGACGAGCCGTACATCCGGCGCAGCGCGTCCCTGACGATGACCGCCAGTTCGTAGGCCCAGGCGGCGTCGTACGCCACGCAGGCGGGGTTGACCGACGCGAGCAGCACCGAGTGCCCGTCGTTGTGCTGCAGGCCCTCACCGGTGAGCGTGGTGCGGCCCGCGGTCGCCCCGAGCAGGAACCCGCGGCCCATCTGGTCGCCGAACGCCCACATCTGGTCGCCGGTCCGCTGGAACCCGAACATCGAGTAGAAGATGTAGACCGGGATCATGTGGGTGCCGTGCGTGGCGTAGGCCGTCCCGGCGGCGATCGTCGAGCCCATCGCGCCCGACTCGCTGATGCCCTCGTGCAGGATCTGGCCCTTGACCGCCTCCTTGTAGGACAGCAGCAGGCTGCGGTCGACCGCCTCGTAGGTCTGGCCGTGCGGGTCGTAGATCTTCGCCGTGGGGAACAGCGAGTCCATCCCGAACGTGCGCGCCTCGTCCGGGATCACCGGCACGAACCGCCAGCCGATCTCGCGGTCCTTCATCAGGTCCTTGAGCAGCCGGACGAACGCCATGGTGGTCGCGACCGACTGCCGCCCCGAGCCCTTCATCAGGTCGGTGTAGGGCTTGTCGGCCACCGGGGGCAGCGGCTTGGCGCGCACCACGCGCTTGGGCAGGTAGCCGCCCAGCGCGGCCCGGCGCTCTTTCATGTACTGGATCTCGTCTGACTTCTCGCCCGGGTGGTAGTAGGGCGGCAGTTCGGCCTCGAGGGCCGCGTCGGGGATCTCCAGGTAGAGCCGGTCGCGGAACTCCTTCAACTCCGCCACGGTCAGCTTCTTCATCTGGTGCGTGGCGTTGCGGGCCTCGAAGTCGGGGCCGAGCGTCCAGCCCTTGATCGTGTGCGCCAGGATCACGGTCGGCTGGCCGACGTGCTCGGTGGCCGCCTTGAACGCGGCGTAGACCTTGCGGTAGTCGTGGCCGCCGCGGGACAGGTTGCGGATCTCGTCGTCGGACAGGTGCTCGACCATGGCCCGCAGCCGCGGGTCGCCGCCGAAGAAGTTCTC
>DATAVV010000086.1:0-1678 GCA_036267555.1 Streptosporangiaceae bacterium
GGTGACCAGCACCCGTGACCGGGAGGTGCCGCACAGGTCGTCGATGGACAGCCCGAAGTACGAGGCGGTCTGGCCCATGATCGTCGAAGCCGTGATCTCGGGCCCCTGGGCCTCGGGGATCAGGTCCTTGAGCACGAACTCAGCGAGCTGGAGGTCGACCGACTGCCGGTTCAGGCTGGCGAACGCGGTGACCCGGATCAGCGCGCCCTCGAGCTCGCGGATGTTGGTCGAGATCCGGCTCGCGATGTACTCGAGGGCGTCCGGCGGCGCGTTGAGCCGGTCCTGCACGGCCTTCTTGCGCAGGATGGCGATCCGGGTCTCCAGCTCGGGTGGCTGGACGTCGGTGAGCAGGCCCCACTCGAACCGGCTCCGCAGCCGGTCTTCCAGCGTGACCAGCCGCTTGGGCGCGCGGTCGCTGGAGATGACGATCTGCTTGCTGGCGTTGTGCAGGGTGTTGAACGTGTGGAAGAACTCCTCCTGGGTCCCTTCCTTGTTCTCCAGGAACTGGATGTCGTCCACCAGCAGCACGTCCACGTCGCGGTAGCGGCGGCGGAAGCCGTCCTGCTTGCCGTCCCTGATCATGTTGATGAAGTCGTTGGTGAACTCTTCCGAGCTGACGTACCGCACCTTCACGCCCTGGTACAGGCTCTGGGCGTAGTGGCCGATGGCGTGCAGCAGGTGCGTCTTGCCCAGGCCCGAGTCGCCGTAGATGAACAGCGGGTTGTAGGCCTTGGCGGGCGCCTCGGCCACGGCCACGGCCGCAGCGTGGGCGAACCGGTTGCTCGATCCGATGACGAACGTCTCGAACGTGTACTTGGGGTTCAGCCGGGCCTGGGCCGGGCGGGGCGTGCCACCCGGCAGCGGGCCAGGCCCGAAGCCGCCCGCGCCCGGCCGGCCGCCGGGACCCGGGGCGTCGGGCCGCGCGGCGGAACCATCCGGGCCGCGGCCGAACTCGCCGGCGGGCGACCCGAACTCGCCGGACCGCGAGCCGAAGTCGCCGGACCGCGAGGCAAACTCGCCGCGCGCGGAACCGAACTCGCCCGAGGGGAACTCGCCCGAGGGGAACTCGCCCGTGCCGGGGCCGAAGCCACCGGGGGCGGGGCCGAACTCGCCGCGGCCGCCGAACTCGGGCGGGGCGGGCGGCCGGTCGTCCGCGATGCGCGCCATCGGGCCGGTGGCCGCATCGGCGTCGAGGAGGTCGGCGTCCGTCTCCTGGTGCAGGCCGGCCGCGTGCCGGGGCCCGCCCAGGCTGTGCAGGCCGGATCCGAGATCCGGTCCGCCGTGCGGGCCGTGCTGGGGGTGCGGCGCGGATCCGCGCTGGCCCGGGTCGGCCGCGGCCGCGGGATCGACCGTCACCGCAAGCTGGATGCTGCGGCCGAGCTCGCGGGACAAGGTGTTGGTGATCAGCGCGCGGAGCCTGGTCTCCAGCTGCTCCTTGACGAACTCATTGGGCGTGGCGATCAGCGCGGTGTTCTCGACCAGGCCGAGCGGCCGGGTCAGCTGCAACCACGCCCGGTGCGCGGGCTCGATCTGCATTCCGGCCAGCTCGTCCAGCGACCGGGCCCAGACTTCCGCGAGGTCTGCTTCGCTCATCGGCCGTCCACCTCGCGCCCCCACAGATATGATCAACAGGTTTTTCCACAGGTTGTGCACGTTGCACGTTGGTGCAGCAGCCTCC
>DATAVV010000087.1:0-14338 GCA_036267555.1 Streptosporangiaceae bacterium
CTAAGAGTCATCTCGTGGACGCCGATGTTACGGGCGACCTCGGCAACCGGGCGGCCGCCGTCAATGACGAAAGCTACCGAATGCGACTTGTACTCCGGCGTATACGAGCGGCGTGTCGAACCCATTTCTCGCTCTCCCGACGAATCGGGCAGCTAAGCCGGGTGTCCACCGAAGCGGGTACGGTCCAAGGTGGCAGCGCCAGTATTCGTCGAGGTCGCCGTTGCTGATCACCGCGCGCAGGGTGAGGATGGCTTCGGCGCCGTGCAGGCCCTGTCGTGTTTGCAGGGAGTGGATTTACTTGAACTGCCACCGGGCGCCCGGCTGCAGCAGGAGCCGGAGCCGGTAGTTCTCGCAGTTGCATAGCCCACGAGCGGCCCGGCGGAGCTTCTCGGTGGTCAAGCTGATCTTGCGGCGTTCCTTTCACCGAGGTTCCCGTGCAGCGGCGGGCGGTAGCCCGGCCGGTCCGGGTCGCGGACGCCCGGCACGAAGACGGCGAGGCAGGACACCGCAGACAGCCCTGCGCCCAGCAAGATCGTCTGGCGCACGCCGATCGGCCCGGCGAGCGCTCCGGCGAACAGGACACCCAGGGGCGAAAGGCAGGTCGAGAAGAGCCAGTCGACCGAGGAGGCGCGGCCGAGCATGTCGGCCGGCACTGCCGTCTGCATGAGCGCGCCCCACAGGAGGTTTCCGTAGACGACGCCGAAGTACGTGACGGCGCCGCAGGCCGCGACGGCGAAGACGTCGGGGGCGACGCCCACGCCGGCAAGCGCGAACGAGGCCGCGGCCCAGGCGGCCCAGATCACGCTCATCGGGCGCTTCGGAGAGCCAAGCCGCCCGGCCACGGCGGCCGCGGCGAGCCCGCCAGCGCCAGCCGCGGCGAAGGTCGCTCCGTAGGCGACGGGGCCTTGGTGGAGGATGTCGCGGACCAGAAGCGGGATAGTGACGGCCATAGGAGAGAATCCGGCGAAATTGGCCACGCCGACGGCCAGGATGCCGAACCAGAGCCAGCGCTGGCGCATCGTCCAGCGGATGCCCTGGCCGACGTCGGCCGCCATGGACCGCCCCGAGGGCGCCGGCGCAGGGACGCGGCGCATCAGGACCAGGCACAGCGAGCTGACTGCGAAGCTCGCAGCGTCGACTGCGAACGCCGCTGGCGTGCCTGCCAGCGCGACCAGCACGCCGCCGAGCGCCGGGCCGGCGAACGAGAGCCCCACGGTCTGGCTCGCGCTGTTGAAGGCGTTCCCCTGGGTGAGGAGCTCGGGCGGCAGAAGCTCCGGCATGATGGCCCGGTACGCGGGATAGAAGAAGGCGTCGCCCACGCCGACGGCAGCGGAAAACACCACCAGCCCGGTGACGTTCAGAGCGTGCGCGGCCACGAGCGCGGCGACCGCGGCGACGGCACCGCCCCTCAGGAGATTCGCACCGAGGACGACCAGGCGCCGCGGGAGCCGGTCGACGACCGCGCCGGCCAGGAGAAGCAGCAGCGCGTTCGGTGCGACTCGTGCCGCCTCGACATAGGCCAGCGTGGCCGGGTGGTCGCTGATACGCAGCGCCTCGAGCGCAATGGCGATCGTATAGATGCCGTCCCCGAGGACGGAGACCGTCTGCCCGCTCCACAGCAACGTGTAGTCGCGGTGACGCAGCGAGCGAGGTATAAGCCGCCCGCTCGCGTTGCCCGGTACCAGCACCTTCACCGGCGGGCCGACGTCCTGCGGACAGAACGTCCGCGCCGGTCACCGGCGGCCTGGGCCCATGCTGAAGCTCTCATGACCGCGACGGTACGGTTTAGAGCGTGCTCGAAGTCAAGGCCGCTGCCGGATCTGGGTCGGCTGGGGAGATCCCGGCGGAGGGCGTAGCCATCGCCGAGGCTGCTCGCCGCACCGGGGTCAGCGTGCACACCCTCCGCTACTACGAACGCGCCGGCCTGGTCATTACCCCTGTGGACCGCACTGACGGCGGCCGCCGGCGGTACCGTCAGCTTGATCTCGACTGGATCATTATCTGCTCGAAGCTGCGGACCACGGGCATGCCCATCAGGGCCATCCGGCGCTACGCCGAGCTCGTGTCCGCCGGGCCGGGCAATGAGCGGGAACGGCTCGCGCTCCTGGAACTCCATCGCGCCGATGTGACGGCCAAGCTTGATGAGATAACGGAGAACCTCAGGCTCATCGACCACAAGATCGACGTCTACCGGGGCAGCCTCGCGGCCGGGGACGCAGATCAGCTGTGGGCACCGGGGATGTCCAAATCCCGGTGTAAATGACAACGGTGCAGCTCATGTGAACCGGGCGATTGATCAGGAAGTTTGTGGTTGGGCTGCTGCGAGCCGTTGTTGTCTCCTACCGTTCCGGTGAGGGTAAGGAGGCTCCTGATGGGGTCGCTGATTGATGAGCTGCAGCGCCGGGAGGCGGCGGCCCGTGCGGAAGCGGAGGAACTGCGCGGGCAGATCGCGCAGCTGACTGAGCGTCTGGCTGGGGCCGAGGAGCGGCTGTCGCGGCTGGTGATCGCCCGGGAGACGGTGGATGAGGTGCTGAGTGAGGCCGGCGAGCAGGCGTCATCGGCGGCGGTGCCGGGCGGGACGGGGCCGTCGCGGTTCGGGCACCTGTCACCGATCGGGGTGCTGGCGGCCGCCGCGGCGGCCGGGCCTGGATGCCTCGGCGCTGCCGGAGGCCTACCGGGACCTGCTGGAGGTGGCGCAGGATGCCGGGCGCCCGCTGCGGGCGGGGCAGATCGCCGCGGCGGCCGGGCTCAGCACGGATAAGGCGAAGGTGGAGGGCCTGCGGGCGAAGCTGAAGCGGCTGGCCGAGCGGGGCTGGCTGGCCGAGGAGGCCGGGCCGGGGCTGTTCGGGCTGCCGGCCCGCAACGGTGCCGGGGAAGCGGCGAAACCGGGGTGATAGCGGGCTCTTCTTCCTAGGTTCGAAGGTGCCAGCCCATTACGAACCCGGCAGGAAGAGCCCTATGGAACCGTATGCCCCGATCCCGGGTACTGGCCCCTTTGCCGCCTCGATGGATTTGTTCACCGCGCTGGTCACCGACCTGCAGGACCCCGCGGCAGGCAGGCTGACCGCCTGCGAGGTCGAAGAGCTGCTCGCCGGCCGGGGGCGGGAGGTGCTGCGGCAGATGGTGCAGGACCACCTGGACCTGCGGGCGGTGCGGGAACAGGAGGCCGCCCGGGAGCGCGGCAGGGCCGTGATGGGGGCGGACGGGATCACGCGGAGCCGGGTGGAGACCGGCCACCGCAGGCTGCTGGCCACGCTGTTTGGCACGGTGCGGGTGACCCGGTGCGCCTGGCGCCGCCCGGGGGCGGGCAACCTCTACCCGGCCGATGCCGCGCTGTCGCTGCCAGCGCCCCGGCACTCCCGTACCCTGGCCCGGCTGGCCGCACTGGAGGCGGCGCGGCTCGTTTGAGACCGCGCACGCCGCGATCACCAGCCGCTGCGGGCCGGTGATCGGCAAACGGCAGATCGAGCAGGCCGTGGTGGCGGCCGCCGCCGACATCGCCGCCTTCTACGCCACCCGCATCCCGGTGCCGTGCACCGCCTCGGCGCTGCTAGTGATCTCAGCCGACGCCAAGGGAGTGGTGATGCGGCCCGGGGCGCTGCGCCCGGCCACCGCCAAGGCCGCCGCGCGCCAGGCCCGGATGCGGACCCGGCTGTCGGCCGGGGAGAAGCCGAACCGCAAGCGGATGGCCACCCTGGCCTGCGTCTACGACGCCGAGCCAGCGCCGCGCCGCCCGCACGACGTGATCGCCCCGCCCGGCGGGCGGCACGGCCACCGCACGCTCCGGCCCAGGCCCAAAGCCAGAGCCAAGTGGCTGGCCGGGTCGGTGGAACACGACCCGACCGAGGTGATCATCGCCGCCTTCGATCAGGCCGAAGCCCGCGACCCGGCCCACCGGCGGACCTGGGTCGTCCTGGCCGACGGGGCCGAGCACCAACTCAGCCTGATCCGCGCCGAGGCCGCCCGCCGCGGCATCACGATCAGCATCCTGATCGACCTCATCCACGTGCTGGAATACATCTGGAAAGCCGCATGGTCCCTGCACGCCGCCGCCGACCCCGCCGCCGAAGACTGGGTGGCGGTCAAAGCGCTCGCGGTGCTGGCCGGAGACAGCGCCCGGACCGCCGCCGAGATCACCGCCGAAGCGGACGCCGCCGTCCTTACCGCCGGCCAGCGGAACGGCGCGGATACCTGCGTCCGCTACCTGACCAGCAAGCACGAGTTCCTGCGCTACAACCAGGCCCTGGCCGCGGGCTGGCCCATCGCCACCGGGGTCATCGAAGGAGCCTGCCGCCACCTGATCGGCGGCCGGCTCGACATCACCGGAGCACGCTGGGGCCTGCAAGGCGCCGAAGCCATCCTCACCCTGCGCGCCGTGATCAGCAACGGCGACTTCGACGAGTACTGGCACTTCCACCTCGCCCGCGAGCACCAGCGGCTCTACCCCGGCACCACACAAGGCCAGTACACGCTCGGGGCCTGACCCGCCCTCACTCGAAACGAGCCACACCCTTCGGAGATGCCGTCAGCGGCCAGTTCGGCGGGCAGCTCGTAGGGGGCGCCGAGCGCGATCGCGGCATCGGCGCGGTGGACGGTTGCCTCGTGCAGCCGCCGCCTGGTCCACCAGGCGGCGGGCTTCGGCCGGTGAACGTGGACACCTCGGTCCCCGGGCCGATGTCCTGGACCGCCGCGAGCAGGATCGGGGGGCTTTGCGCGAGCCACTGGATTGCGCCCTGGGCGTCAGCGGGCGGCTTGCCGTCTTTCACTGAGCGCGGGTCCAGGCTGGTGTCGGCCCGGTCGGTGATGATCTGGGCGGCCCAGCGGTCGCCCCGCCCGACGTGGCGGAGCAGTTGCAGGAGCGTCCAGCCGGGACAGGTCGGCACCGGCACCGACCAGTCCGCTTCCGCAAGGAGCTCTCCCAGTTGCTGATTCTGCGCGGTCAAAGCCGCTGCGTAGTCCATGGATCCTGCTTTCTGGTTACCGGGCGGGCATACCCACCAGCCCGGCGGCTATCAGACCGCCAGTCTCACTGATCCGCTCAGCGAATTCATAAATTCACCGAAGCGGCCGAATCGGGTTGGCGCCCTGCAGGGAACCACGCACCCGTTCGGGCTGATGTCCTTGATTCCGCCGAACGAATGCGGGTGACTGCTCCGGCGGCGGGCGGCCGGCGGGCTACGGCGCGGACTTGCGGCGGCCGGCGTGCCAGTCTTCTTCTGCTCCGGAAGCGCCGGGCTGGACGGCGAAACTGCGCAGCTGGGGCCGTTCGCGCAGGCTCCGCTTAAGCTCGGCGAAGCCGGGGAAGGCGGCCAGGGCGGTGACGTGGTCCCACAGCCGGAGAGCGTCCTCGGGACCGGGGAGCCTGCTGATCACCGGCCCGAAGAACGCCGCTCCGGCCGGCGGGCCGAAATGAATGATCGGCGTGCCGACGTCCTTACCGGTCAGCGACAGCGCCTCCTCCCCTTCGGCGCGTATCTCCTCGTCCCACCGCGTGTCGCCGAGCTCGTCCGCCAGGCCGGCGAGCAAGCCGGCCCGGACGAGCAGCGGTTCGGCGAAGGCGCGGCTGCCCCTGATCGCGGGGGTCAGCTCAGCGGCACCCGGAGCGTCGAAGATCTCGCTGCTGACCGCTTGGTAGAACGCGCCGACGGCGGCCCGCCCCTGCTCGGCCCGCACCCGCGCGGCGACCCGCAGCAACCGCAGTCCCGAGGCGTGCCCCTCCTCGTAGCCGACCGGGAAGTGACTCCCGTAGTCGATGTGGGAGTTGATCAGGCGTAGCGAGATGAACCGCCAGTCGACGGTGTAGTCCCGCTGCGCGGCCACCATGCGCACCCACTTGCTGGTCATCCAGGCGAACGGGCACACCGGGTCGAAGTAGAAGCGGATGTCCGCGTCGGTCATGCTGCCGTCTCCTGTCTGGTCAGGCTGTGGCCGGAGCGGTGTGCTCGCGCAGGTAGCGGACCAGGCCGATAACGTCGTCGGGGACGAGCCGCCCGATGGCGCCGCTTGAGTACACGCTGACCACGACCTTCCCGGCCGGGTCGAGGACGAAGCCGGTGGACTGCAGGTACACCGGGTCCGGGTTGACGAACGCGCCGGTCAGCCCGGCCACGGCACGGGCGTCGGCGCCGTAGCCGACCGGGAAGGTCAGCTTGTGCTTTTCGGCTAGCGCGGCGGTGGTTTCCTGGTCGTCGACGGAGAGGGCGGCTACCCGGATGCCCGTGTCCGCCAGTACTTGCCCGGCCCGTTCGAAGGCGCGCAGCTGCGCGTTGCAGTAGGGGCACCAGGAGCCCCGGTAGAACAACACGACACCGAAGTCGCCGGCGAACGCGTCCGGGAGGGTGAGGGTCTGCCCGCCGGTGGTGCTGATCGTCAGCCGCGGGAACGGGTCACCGGGGTTCAACAGGGGCATCGCGGTTCTCCTTCACGATTGGCACGGCGGCTTCGGTTTCCGGCCGCTGGAATGTACGCGTCGCCTTCGCCCGGGTTCTTACCGGTGAATCTCGCGCTTGCCTCCCCGGTAAGACACCGCCGCCGCGCGCCGCTAACCGGCGGCTGAGGGTTCAAGAGCATTCAGCCGAACGGGTGCGGCTGACTCCGTGGCCGTCCCGCTCGCAGGCGTCAATCGTTGAGGAGACCGCAGTGGCAGCTAACTTCGCAGGCAAGACCGCGCTGATCACCGGGGCCGGGCGCGGCATCGGGCGGGCCGTCGCGCTCGGTCTTGGCGGCGCGGGCGCCCGGGTGATCCTGCTCGCGCGCACCACCGCGCAGCTGGAGGAAACCCGCGCCCTGCTGCGCGAACACGGGATGCCCGCCGGGCGGATCAGCGTCCTGCCCGCCGACCTGGCCGACGAGGAAGACCGCAGCCGGGCCGTGGCGGCGGCGCTCGCCGCGGGCCGCATCGACATCCTGGTCAACAACGCGGCCACGGTGGAGCCGCTCGGCCCGACCACCGGGATCAAGGCCGCTGACCTGCGGCTGGCGTTCGAGGTCAACGTGATCGCGCCGGCCGCGCTCACCTCCGCCGTGCTGCCGGGCATGCTGGAGGCCGACTGGGGCCGCGTCGTCAACGTCTCCAGCGGGATCGCCGCCAGCCCGGCCGGCATGATCCGCGGGAACGCCTACGCCGCCACCAAGGCCGCGCTCGAGGCGCACACCGTGAACCTCGCCGCCGAGCTGCGCGGGACCGGCGTTACGGTCAACGCCTACCGGCCGGGCGGGGTCGACACCGCCATGCAGGCCTGGATCCGCCGGCAGGACCCCGAGCGCATCGGCTCCGACCTGCGCGAGCGGTTCAACCGGAACTACGCCGAGGGTGCCCTGATCACCCCCGAGTACTCGGCCGCCGCGCTGCTCGCCCTCCTGGCCGGCGATGATACCGGGGCCATCTGGGACGTCAGCACCGCGCCCGCCGGCCCCTGATTCCCGGCGGGCTCCGCCGCCCGCCTCCGCGGCGTCAGCCGCCCAGCGCCGCGGGCAGGCGGTCGAGCGTAGGCACGGTGAGGTCCGGCTGGTCGCCGATCGTGTCGAACGGGCGGCGGAACGGTCCACCCAGGCCGTGCGCATCCCGGCCGCGCTGGCCCCGACGCAGTCGAACGCGTTGCTCGTCACCAGCCGGACCTGCCCGGCCGCCACCGACAGCCGCTCCGCGGCGTGCCGGTCCGCCACGGGCGACGGCTTGAACGCGCGGACCTCCTCCGCGCTGATCTGCTGGCCGAAGAAATCCCCGAGGCCGCTTTTGCCAAGGCAGTTCTCGATCATCGCCGGGGTCCCGTTGGACAGCACCGCGAGCTCGTACCCCAGGCCGGCCAGCGCCCGCAGCGCGGGGGCGGCGTCGGGGAACGCCCGCAGGTGGTCATACATCCCCACGATCCGCTCGGCCTGCCCGTCCGGCAGGCGTGCCCCCAGGGAGGCGAGGGCGAAGTCAAGCGCGCGGGCCGTCACCCACCCGAAGTCCTCGTAACGGCCCATCGCGGTGAGCCTGAAGGAGTACTCCAGCTGCTTGGGCCCGCCATAGCCCGGCTGCCGCGCACCCGTCGGCGTCGCCGAGGAGAGGGCCGAGTTCGGCGGCGATGGCGATGGGGTCGACCAGCGTCCCGTACAGGTCGAACGCCAGTACCTCGCGGCCGTTCACCGCGCCCTCCCTCGTCGTCATTCGCGCTCACCGCCGGTGACGGCCGCCTGGAGCCCGGTGAAGTCCTCACCGCACGGGCCGCAGGCCAGCAGGTGGGCGGCGACCCCCGGGTAACGCTCGGCCGCGTCCTCGCCGTCGGCCACGAGGTCGACGTAGACGTGCAGCACGGCCATCGCCTCGTCGCAGCCGACATCGCGCGGGTCGGTCCGCAGGAACCGCTCCAGCCTGCCCAGGTCACTCATCGCCGCTTCCCCCCGGCTCTTCCAGGTAGCCCTTGGCGACCAGCGCGCGGCGGATCTTACGCCGCGCGTCGAAGATCACCTTGTAAACCGCGTTCTTTCGCAGGCCAAGCCCCGCGACCAGCGCATCGCGCGGGACCTGGTCGACCACGACCGCCACAAAGATCCGCCGCTGGTGCGCGGTCAGTTCCTCTTCCACGACCCGGCGCACCTCGGCGAGGACGCCCGCCGCCTCCGCGTGCCGCGCCGGGTCGATCCCGAACCGGTCGGGCAGCCGCTCCCACTGCCCGGCGTCAAGCGCCACCGGCGGATGGCGCCAGTAATGCCTGCCGAGCTTGGCCGACACCTCCAGGATGACGAACCGGTACGCCCACGTGGTAAACCTGCTCTCACCGCGGAAGTCCGCGAGCTTGGCCAAGATGGCAAGCATGGCGTCGTCGGCGGCCTGGTGCGCGACGTCATCCAGCTCCTGGCCGGCCACCGGGGTGCTGGCCGCCCGGCGCCGGACCTCGGCCAGCGCGATGCGCACCAGCCGGGCGTGCAGGTCGCGCTCGGCCACCCGCCGCTCCGCGCCCGCGGCGCCCAGGCGGCGCAGCCAGGCCGACGACTCCTCGTCCAGGTCCTGCGCGGGCACCCTGGCACCTTCCACGCCCGCCAGGCTACCGGCAGCCGGAGCCGGGTTCTGGCTCCGTACCGCTGTCCGGCGGGGCCTTCCAGCTACGGTTGGCCTGCGTGACCTCCTCCGCCGACCGGCCGGTGCTGGCCAGGTAGGCCCGCGAGGCCGCGTCGTCGTCGGGGTGATTGCGGCGGGCTACGATCCGGGGGATGACGATGGCCGCGGTGCTGAGCAAGAGTCCCAGCACAGCGGCAACCCTGACAGAGGCCCGCTCTGGGCGGAGCGCACCACGGAATCGATAGCGACAGCCGAAGCCCTGGCACCGCAACGCGCCGTGATCCACAACATCAGCCTGGGCGCAGACAACACCGCAACCGAACGCACTGACCGGACGGCGTGGTCAGTCGCCGCCGACGTCCTCGCATGGAACTCGAGTCGCCGTCGAGGCCTGCGACGGGTACGCGGCTGCCTCCGACGGCTCGACCGTGATATCCGGGCCCGACCCGCCTGCGGACAGGGGATGATCCTGCAGGATCACGTACGCGGTCATCAGCTTGGCGACGCTGGCGATGGGCACCTGCCGGGTCGCGCCCGGGCCGTCTGCCACGCCGATGCCGCCGATGTCAGCGGCCGAGACCCCGTCGGCCGACCACAAGACCGCGCCCAGTTGCTCCCGGCTTGGAGTGGCCGTCCCGGCCCGCGGCGTGAGCGTCCCGGCGGAAACCGTCGGCCCGGAGGGATTCGGCTCCGACGCGGTGCAGCCGGCCAGGCAGGCGAGCGCGGCCAGCAGCGCCAGGATTGCCCGGTGCCGCCGGCAGCCGGCTCGTGCCTGGGCCGGTGCGGTCTGGCTCATGCTGCCAGTCAAGGCAGCGCGGCGTTATCAGCCCGTATGAGGTTTTCGATATGCCGGCGATAGACAACGGCTCGTAACGTTGAGAGCATGCGCGTGCTGGTCGTCGAGGATGAGCCCTACATGGCGGAGGCCATCCGCGACGGGCTGCGCCTGGAAGCGATCGCGGCCGACATCGCCGGCGACGGCGACACGGCGCTGGAGCTGCTGAGCGTCAACGCCTACGACATCGCTGTCCTGGACCGCGACATTCCCGGGCCCTCCGGCGACGAGGTCGCCGAGAGCATCGTCGCTTCGGGCAGCGGAACGCCGATCCTGATGCTCACCGCGGCGGACCGGCTCGACGACAAGGCGTCCGGGTTCGGGCTCGGCGCCGACGACTACCTCACCAAGCCGTTCGAGCTGCGCGAGCTCGTGCTCAGGCTCAGGGCGCTCGACCGCAGGCGCGCGCACAGCAGGCCGCCGGTGCGGGAGATCGCGGGCCTGCGCCTGGATCCGTTCCGCCGCGAGGTCTACCGCGACGGCCGCTACGTCGCGCTGACCCGCAAGCAGTTCGCCGTGCTCGAAGTTCTCGTCGCCGCAGAAGGCGGCGTGATCAGCGCCGAAGAACTCCTGGAGCGGGCATGGGACGAGAACGCCGACCCGTTCACCAACGCCGTGCGGATCACGGTCTCGGCGCTGCGCAAGCGCCTCGGCGAACCCTGGGTCATCGCCACGGTGCCGGGCGTCGGCTACCGGATCGAAACACCACCCGGCTGCGCGCCCGATGGCAAGAACCGCCACCTTATCGGACCCGCAGCCGGGCCTGTCTCCCGGGAGGACGACCCCCCGTACCCCCCGCGAGGCACCGGGCACGGGGAAGGGAACGATGGATAGGGCACCTGGCCTGAGCGTTCGCCTCAAGCTCACCCTCAGCTACGCCGGGTTCCTCTTGCTCGCCGGCGTATTGATGCTCGCCGCCGTGGGGGAGTTCTACCTGCGGCACCTGCCTATGACCCCTGGTCGCCCCACACTCCTGCCCAGCAGGGACCTAGTCATGCGCCATTTCGCGCCGACCGCAGGCATCGTGCTGGCGTGCCTGCTAGTGTTCGGCCTGCTGGGAGGGTGGATTCTGGCCGGCCGGATGCTCGCCCCGCTGACCCGCATCACCGACGCCACCCGCATAGCCGCGAACGGCTCGCTCGCCCACCGGATCGAGCTGAAGGGCCGTAAAGACGAGTTGCGCGAACTCGCCGACGCCTTCGACACCATGCTCGCGCAGATGGAGGCGCACGTCGCCGAACAGCGCAGGTTCGCGGCCAACGCCTCCCACGAACTGCGTACCCCGCTGGCGATCACGCAGGCCCTGCTCGATGGCGCCCGCAGCGACCCGGACCGCGACAGCGGCGAACTCGCCGAGCGGCTCCGCGCCGTCAACGCCCGGGCGATCGACCTCACCGAGGCACTGCTCCTGCTCAGCCGCGCCGGCCGGCGGTCCTTCACCCGAGAACATGTCGACTTGTCCCTCATCGCGGAAGAGGCCGCTGAAACGCTCCTCCCCCTTGCCGAGAAGCACGGCGTCACCATCGAGACCTCTGGGGACATCGCCCCCGCTGCCGGTTCACGCGCTCTCCTGCTGCAGATGACCACCAACCTCCTGCACAACGCCATCGTCCACAACCTCCCCGAACACGGCACCGTGCAGGTGAGCACTGCCATGGGCCCCGGGTCCCTCATGATTGCCGTCGAGAACACCGGCCCGGAGCTCACCCCGCAGCTGATCTCGACACTGACCGAACCGTTCCAGCGCGGCACCGAACGCATCCGAGGGGATCACGGAGGTGTCGGCCTGGGCCTGGCCATCGTCAAGAGCATCACCCAGGCACACGACGGGACCCTTACCCTGACCCCCCGGGTCGCTGGCGGGCTATGCGTCACGGTGCAACTGCCTGCCGCGCCACCGCCCGCCAGTTGATGACGATCAGTAAAAGATGATTACCCGCCCGGAGTAGCTCGCTGCGAAACGCGCCGCGGAGATCGAGTCTTCTTCTTTTCCCCAGCCTGAGGGATCGCGGATGCAGATCCGTGCTCCGGGACCCTCGCCAGCAGCGGTTACGACTACGAGGTGGCCCCCGCGCCGGCCATCCTCGGGGAACCGGAAGGTTACCGACGCGATCAACGGCCCTCCGGTGGATTCCAGACACGAGCGCAGGTCATCTATAGCGGCGGCCGGGCGGGCTTCGCCCCGGAGGCCGTAGGCCGCGCCTAGGCTGGCCAGGCCGGCATGCAGCCAGCCCTTGCTCGTGTAGTAACCCGATCCGACTCCCTCTTGCAGCAGCTCGAAGATCGGCGGGACGGCTTTTCCGTGGAACGATGAAACGGACATGAGGCACGCCAGGCCGCAGGTCCGGTCGCTCCAGTGCGTCCGGTCCCTTCCCTGGAGGCGGAACTGATCAGGCCATTGCTCTTCCGGGATGTCCTGCTCGAAACGTGGGGTACGCGCACAGATGAGGTGACCGCACCGGGCGGCCGTGGTCCTCATGAGGCGGGCCTGCGTCGCCCGGCGACTGCGGTGAGGACGTGCCGGGCCAGGACGACGTCCGCGTCGGGGGCGCCGGCCGCCGACGCGCGGGCCGACATCGCGGCGACCCGCTGCGGATCGGTGAGCACCGGGATCAGGGTGGTCTCGATCCAGGCGGGGTCGAGGCCGGCGTCGTCGACGAGGATTCCCCCGCCGGCTGCGACGGCCGGCCCGGCGTTGTGCCGCTGCTCGCCGCCGCGCAGCGGCAGCGGCACGTACGCGGCCGGAAGGCCCACGGCGGCCAGTTCGGCGCACGTCATCGCCCCCGCGCGGCAGACCGCGAAGTCGGCTGCGGCATAGGCGTACTGCATCTCCCCGACATAAGGGAGGACAACGTAGGGCGGGCCGGCGGGATCACTGTCCGGCACCTGGACCGCGTGCCGCGGCCCGGTGATGTGCAGCACCTGCACGCCGACCGCCCGCAGCGCCGCGGCCGCGCCGGACACCGCGGCGTTGATCGCCTGGGCGCCCTGCGAGCCGCCGGTGACCATCAGTACCGGCCCGCCGGGCCGCAGCCCGAACCGCTGCCGGCCCGCGCCGCGCAGCGCGGGCCGGTCGAGGCTGGTGATCGCCGGCCGCAGCGGGATCCCGATGGCGGTGGCGTGAGCCAGCCGGACGCCCGGGGCGGCGGTGAACACATGCGTCGTCATCCGGGCCGCCAGGCGGTTGGCCATTCCGGGCCGGGCGTTGGCCTCGTGGACGACGATCGGCAGGCCGCGTCGGCGGGCGGCGAGGTAGGCCGGCCCGGCTACGTAGCCGCCGAAGCCCACCACGACCTCGGCCCGCACCCGGTCGAGCACCTCCCCGGCGGCCAGCACTGCGTCGCGCAGCCTGCCGGGCGTCTGCAGCAGGGCCCGGTTCAGCGTGCGGGGCAGCGGCGCTGGCGGGATGAGCTCGAGTAGGTAGCCGCGGGCCGGGATGAGCGCGGTGTCCAGGCCGCGGACGGTGCCCAGCGCGGTGATCTCGGCCGTGGGCTCCAGCCGGCGCAGCGCGTCGGCGAAGTTCATCGCGGGCTCGATGTGCCCGGCCGAATGACCGCCGGCGACAACGACGCGCGGTGCTCTCACGCCTGCCCCCGTCGCCGCCGTGAAAGGGCGAATGCCGCAGCTGTGCCCGCTGTCAGTACTATCAGTGCTTTGCCCGATCTCTTTGACGCGGCCCAGTTATGTGATGGGAAAGTCAAAATAGGTGCCTGGGTAAGGTTCGTCTTTCAGCGTGTAATGCCACCACTCGCAGTCGTATGAGCTGAAACCGCTGGTATTCATGATGGAGCGAAGGTACTGGCGGTTTATCGCTTCGACTAGGGTGATTCCTTTTGCGCCGTGATGCGAGAGCGGGTCCATCAGGTCGTGGCCGCCGCCCATGGGGGCAAGCTCGCCGGTAGCCAGGTGATAGAGCGCCAGGTCCACGGCGCTGCCCCGGCTGTGACCCGACTTGGCGGCCATGTATCCTTTTCCGAGCATGTCGGCCCGGCTGATGTGCGGGTAGTGCCGTGGCTTCGTCCGGCCGTCCTCCGGCTGCTTCGACCAGCGCAGGAAGCAGTCGACGGCGCGCTGCGGGCGGTAGCCGTCCCACAACAGCAGCCCGAAGCCGAGGGACGCGGCCTTGTCGCGCGCTCTTGCCAGGGCCGCGCACAAGGCCCTCGTGCCGGCAATCCGGTTGGCCAGGTACCCGTCGACCGGCCTGCCGGTGAAGTTGTCCCAGGTGGCGTACTTGGCGTCCCAGCGGATTCCGGGTACGAGATCGTCCACGAAGACGAAGTCACCGTGCACCGGGTTTTCCTGTCAGCGCCAGCGTCACCATGCGGTCGATCACTGCGGCGAGCGGCAGGCCGGCGGCTGCCATCATTCTCGGGTAGCGGCTGTAGGAGGTCAGGCCGGGCAGGGTGTTAACCTCGTTGAGGACTACCGTTCCGTCTTCCTTGAGGAACGTGTCGACCCGC
>DATAVV010000088.1:0-12536 GCA_036267555.1 Streptosporangiaceae bacterium
GCGGATCGGCATGGACCCCGTCGAGCTGCGGCTGCGCAACGAGCCGGACGCCGATCCGGTGTCCGGCAAGCCGTTCTCCTCGCGTCACCTGGCCGAGGCGTACCGGGCGGGGGCCGGGCGGTTCGGCTGGGCCAGCCGCGACCCGCGGCCCGGCGCGCGCCGCGACGGCGAGTGGCTGACCGGCATGGGCTGCGCCACCGCCACCTACCCGCACAACCGGTTCCCCGGCGGGGCCGCGCGGATCACCCTTTCCCGGGACGGGCACGCCCTGGTCGAGGTCGCGGCACACGAGATGGGCATGGGCACCGCCACCGCCCACGCGCAGGTCGCCGCCGAGCGGCTGGCCCTGCCGCTGGACCAGGTGACAGTGGCGTACGGCGAATCGTCGTTGCCCGGTGTCATCCTGGCCGGCGGGTCACAGCAGACCGCCTCGGTCGGCAGCGCGGTCGTCGCGGCGCACCGCGCGCTGGTGGCCGGGCTGCTCGGGCTGTGCGGCGGCGATTCGCCGCTGGCCGGGCACAGCCTGGACGAGGTCGGCGCGCTGGACGGCGGCCTGTGCAGCCTCGCCGACCCCGACCAGTGGCTCAGTTACGACGCGATCCTCGACAGCGCGCACCGCGACGAGATCAGCGCCGAGGCCAGCGCGCCTGCGCCGGCTGAGGCAGAGCACTGGTCGATGCACTCGTTCGGCGCGCTGTTCTGCGAGGTCAAGGTCAGCGCGGTGACCGGCGAGACCCGGGTCAGCCGGTTCCTCGGGTCGTTCGACTGCGGGCGCATCCTCAACACCAAGACCGCGGCGAGCCAGTTCCGCGGCGGCATCATCATGGGAATCGGCGCCGCGCTGATGGAAGAGACCCAGTTCGACGAGCGCAACGGCCGGATCATGAACCCGAGCCTGGCCGAATACCACGTGCCGGTGCACGCGGACGTGCCCGAGATCGACGTGATGTGGACCGGCATCCCCGACCCGCACACGCCGATGGGCGCGCACGGCATCGGTGAGATCGGCATCGTCGGCGTCGCCGCGGCGGTCGCCAACGCGATCTGCAACGCCACCGGCACACGCGTGCGCGACCTGCCGATCACGCTGGACAAGCTGCTGGAGGCGCCCGGCGGCTGACCCGGCGGCGGGCCGCTTCCGGCCGATCTCGATCGCGACACCTGGGACCGGCTGAGCGGGCTAAGGCCCGGGACCCTGGTGCTGTCCTGGGCCGAAGACCTCATCGCGCCGCCTCCTCCGGCGGCGGCGACCCACCAAGGGCTGCGGTCATGAACTGGTGGCCGTTGGCCGTGGGCTGCGTCAGCCATAGCTGCGGTGATCTCCTCTCGGTGACGGGCGGATGGCCAGCGAGCCCGGGCCCAGGGCTGCTGGTTTTTCCTTCGAGACAAAATCGTGCAGGGCGGGCCGTTCGGCTGAACGTGCCTGGCTGGCCCTCGTCAGCGTCTTCTTCGAGCAGCCGGCGGAGGTAGCCGCCTGGCGGCAGGGCTGCTGGCCGGGCATCAGCCCGTGATCGCCGAAACTGGTCCAGATGCTGGAAGCGGTGGCGCCGGGCCACCGCTGCAGGACTTTCCGCAGCGCTTCGCGCCGGCGGAGAGTAGGCCCGGGCAGGGAGCGCGCGCCGCTGGGCGCGCTGCCGCGCTGGCAGTTCCCACGGGAAGCCCGGCAGGAGCAGGAGTTCTCCGATGACGGCGTGATCGGGGTCCCAGCATCCACGGTTCGCCGCGGCGAAGGTTCCAGTCCGGATCGATTCCGGCCATTCCGTAGACATGCCAGCAGAACCGGGCGACCTCGCCCTGGTCGGTCAGGAGCCTGGAGATCGGCAGCACAACCGCCTCAGCGCCCGCCGGCGGCTGCCCGGCGATTCTGCTGCCGGCCGCTCACGCTTGCCCCCTCATGTTTCCCGGACCCCGCGCCAGAGTCGGGCTGTTGCGGGCGAGCTGGGGCAGGCTGACGTTGTGCTGCCCCACGGCCCGGTCCTCAGAATGGTCCTGCCCGGCTAGGTCTCTCGCTGGGCGGGGCGGGATGCCGCTAGGACTTGCTCGTGGCAACTAGCCAGTCATCTGCCTTTCCTGAGCGGCCGCGACAGCTACCGTGTCCGGGTGCTGGGAGCGGGGTGGACGGAGGTTGTGGCTGTTTCGGCCGCGTTCACGATTGCGGTGCTGGCTACTCCGGCGGGTGTCTCGGGGGCGGTGCTGCTGCTGCCGTTTCAGGTCAGCGTGCTGGGCACGCCGAGCCCGGCGGTCACGCCGACGAACCTGCTTTACAACGTGGTCGCCACGCCGGGGGCGCTGTACCGGTACTGGCGGCAGGGCCAGTCGGGCGGGCGGCTGGCGGTCGTGCTGGTCTCCGGGACGCTGCCCGGCGTGATCGCCGGGTCGGTGATCCGTGTCGAGTTGCTGCCGGGGCCGCGGGTCTTCGAGTTTGTGGTCGCGGCGGTGCTGCTTCCGCTCGGGGGGTGGCTGGCCGTGACGAAGCCTGCCCCGGCCGGCCGGGCGGGCAGTAGGGCCAGGGAAATGCCCGGGCCGGTGCTGGTCGGGCTGTCGGCTGTCGTGGGCTGCGTGGGCGGAATTTACGGGATCGGGGGCGGGTCGGTCCTCGCGCCGGTCCTGATCGGGTCGGGCCGGCCGCCGTCCGAGGTCGCCCCGGCCGCTCTGGCGTCCACGTTCGTGACGTCGGTGGCCGGGGTCGTGACGTTCATGGTGCTGTCGGTGCATGAGCACGGGCCGGTGGCGCCGGACTGGCCGATAGGCATCGCGCTGGGCGTCGGCGGGCTGGCCGGCGCGTATCTGGGGGCGCGGCTGCAGTCCCGCCTGCCTGACCTGGTTATCCGCCGGGTCGTCGGCGTCCTGGTGGTGCTGGTCGGCGCCCGCTACCTGTGGGCCGGGCTGGGATGACCCGCCGCGGCCGGGGTACTGGGGATGGCCGGGCCCGGGCCGTAGCCTCGGGTAAATGATGCGCTCGCCGTGGTCGCCGGCGCGCTGGATGAGCGGCTGGCCGAGGCGGAGGGGATGAAACGCACCGTGATGGCGTGGCGGCGCGAGCAGATGTCGGCCGCGGTGCGGTTCCTGGACACCCTCGGCGGTAGCCGGCTGCCGGCGTCAGCCGCCGATGGCGGACATGGGCCGGGCGGGCTGCAGGAACCCGGGGTCGCTGATGCCGTGGCCGGGCAGCTTGGCGGTGACAGCGCCGCGCCAGGCGGCGGCGAGCTGGTCGTCGGTGGCGCCGTCGCGGAGCAGGGAGCGCAGGTCGGTCTCGGTGGTCGCGAACAGGCAGTTGCGGACCTGCCCGTCGGCGGTCAGCCGGACCCGGTCACACGTTCCGCAGAACGGCCGGGTGACCGAGCCGATGACGCCGACGAGGCCGGGGCCGCCGTCGACCAGGAATGTCTCGGCGGGCGCTGATCCCCGGCCGGCCGGGTCGCTGGGGGTCAGCGAGAACTCAGCGGACAGGCGGGTGAGGATCTCGCCGGCGGTAACCATGTCAGAACGCCGCCAGCCGTGCTGGGCGTCCAGGGGCATCTGCTCGATGAAGCGAAGCTGGTAGCCGTGGTCCAGGCAGAACCGGAGCAGGCCGGGTGCCTCGAGGTCGTTGACGCCGCGCATCAGCACCGCGTTCACCTTCACCGGGGCCAGCCCGGCCGCGGCCGCGGCGGCCAGGCCGGCCAGGACGTCGGGCAGCCGGTCACGGCGGGCCAGATCCTTGAAGGTCTCGCGGGACAAGGTGTCCAGGGACACGTTCAGCCGGTCGAGCCCGGCGGCGGCCAGCGGCCCGGCGAGCCGGGCAAGCCCGATGCCGTTGGTGGTCAGCGAGATCTCGGGCCGCGGGTCCAGGGCCGCCACGTTGGTGACAAGGCCGGCCAGGCCGCGGCGCAGCAGCGGCTCGCCGCCGGTGAACCGGACTTCGGTGACGCCCAGCCGCGCCGCGGCGACCGAGATCAGCCGGGATACCTCGCCGTCGGTGAGCAGTGCGGGACCGGGCAGCCAGTCCAGCCCCTCGGCGGGCATGCAGTAGGAGCACCGCAGGTTGCACCGGTCGGTGACCGATACCCGGAGGTCCGTGGCGATCCGCCCGAACGAGTCCGCTAGCACGACATAGCACCTCAGTCCCGGTCCACCTGCCCGAAGTCCCTACAGTACGTGCGCCCGGGCGGGCTAGCCGCCGGCCATGGCGCCGACGATGAGGTAGGGCTCGGCGCCGTCGGCGACCGGGGCGGGCAGCGGGGTGTCGGGCGGCTCGTGGGACAGGTCCTGCTCGCAGGCGAAGAACCGGATGAACGCCCGCCGCGGCCCGCCGCCGTGGCCGCGGATCGTGCCGCGCAGCGCCGGGTAGCGGGCCTCCAGAGCGTCCAGCACCGTCCGCTGGGTGACCGGGCCCGCGACGTCCAGGCGCACCTCGCCGTCGATACGGGCCAGGGCCCGCAAGTGGGAGGGCAGGACGACCCGGATCATGGCAGCGTCTGCACCTCGACGGACAAGACCGCGGGGAGATCGCGGACGATCGGCGCCCAGCTGTCCCCGGCGTCCGCGGACGCGTAGACCTGGCCGCCGGTGGTGCCGAAGTAGACCCCGCACGATTCCATCGAGTCGACGGCCATCGCGTCGCGGAGCACGTTGACGTAGCAGTGCTCCTGCGGCAGGCCCTTGGTGAGCGGCTCCCACTCGTCGCCGCCGGTGCGGCTGCGGTACACCCGCAGCTTCCCCTCGGGCGGGAAATGCTCGGCGTCGCTGGTGATCGGGACGACGTAGACGGTGTCGGGCTCGTGGGCGTGCACGTCGATGGGGAACCCGAAGTCGGTCGGCAGGTTCCCGGAGACCTCGCGCCAGGACTCGCCGGCGTCGTCGGAGCGCATGACGTCCCAGTGTTTCTGCATGAACAGCACGCCGGGCCGGGACGGGTGCATCGCGAGCCGGTGCACGCAGTGCCCGACTTCGGCGTCGGGGTCGGGGATGCCCTCGGAGCGCAGGCCCCGGTTGACCGGCCGCCAGGACTGGCCGCCGTCGTCGGACCGGAACGCGCCCGCCGCCGAGATCGCGGCGAACATCCGCCCCGGAGCCGACGGGTCCAGCAGGATCGTGTGCAGGCACATCCCGCCCGCGCCCGGCTGCCACGACGGCCCCGACTCATGGCCGCGCAGCGCGGGCATCTCCTGCCAGGACTGCCCGCCGTCGCGCGACCGGAACAGCCCGGCGTCCTCCACCCCGGCCCAGACCGTGTCGGGGTCGTCCAGCGACGGCTCCAGGTGCCACACCCGCTCGAACTCCCACGGGTGCGGGGTCCCGTCGTACCACTGGTGCGTCCCGGGCGTCCCGTCGTAGGCGAACTGGCTGCCCGCCGGCGCCCATGTCCGGCCACCGTCGTCGGACCGCTGGATCACCTGCCCCGACCAGCCGCTGGACTGCGAGGCGTACAGCCGGTCCGGGTCGGCCGGTGACCCTTTCACGTGGTAGATCTCCCAGCCCGCGAAATGCGGGCCGCTGACCTCCCACCGGTCCCGACCGCCGTCGGAGGTCAGGACGAATGCGCCCTTACGCGTGCCCGCCAGTACCCGTACGCCCGTCATCGCTGCTCCCGTCTGTACCGCCAGGCACGCCGACGCGCCCAGCCCCGGCTGGCCATGACCGCCGGCCTGGCCAGCAGCCGGTAAGCAAAAGATGTCACAGCCCGCCGACATTCTGACGCCCGGCGCACCGCAGACTCATCGCCCCGGGACGCGGAAATTCGGCCCTGCGGCTGGTACGGCGGGGCCACGCCCCAGCCTGGCCGCCTCCGTCGTGATCGCGATCACCGCCGGTATCGCCTGGGCGCGGCGGTGACCGCGGCCGGGGCAGGCTCCTTGCCGCGCGCTCCTGCATACCGGGGCCCGCCCGGGGAGCGCCTCTGCGTTGACCCCAGCAGGGTGCGGCTGGCAGAGGTTATACCAGCCTGCACGAGCGGGTCCGCGAAGCCACCGAATGCGGCTGGCTCGGCGAGATCGAAGGACTCCAGGTAAGCCTCGACGCCGCCCGGCAGAAGATGGAACAGATCCGCAGAACCCGCACCCGCGCCATACCGCTCGAACTCAGCCCCGCCCCGCAGGCCACGAGACCCACCGCGAACAGCTCATGTCACACCCGCTGCCTGCAACGCCGGCCAGCGTGTCTCCGCCGCGGTCGCGTTCGCCAGCAGCAGCCGCAGCCCGAGCCCGGCCAGCTCATGCAGCGCTGCAGCGGCCCGCGGCTCCACACTATTGACGCTCCACAGCGCGCGACCGCGCTGGAGATCACAGACGGGACATAGTGCGCGGAACGCCGATTTCGGGCTCCGTGCCCGGAGGAGCCCATGGGCGGGAGCCGCGCTCAGATTGTCCAGTTGTGCACGTCAGCCGAATCCGGGTGGGGGGCACGGGTGTCCTGCGGCCTGAGGGACAACCTTTTCAGTGTCTGGCCTGGATGCTGGTGTGGGTGGTGGCGGGTGTGTTCGTGGCGGCCAGCTTGAGGTACTCTGCGGCCCGGACGAAGATCTCCCCGGTGGTGTGGCCCGCGAGCTGACCCTGGTAGGCCCGGTACATCACCGAAGCCGACGACCCGGCCGCGGTGACCCGCGCCTTCGCCGCGAGGCTGTGGCCAGCATGAGGCGGCGCCGGGCGCGTCACGCTGCCGGGCTCTGGGCCGCTGGATTCTGGTCCGCCGGGTTCTGGTAGGTGACGGCCAGTTCGCCGTCGGTGTAGCCGACGTTGACGACGGCGCCGCCGCGGACGTCGCCGGCCAGGAGCGCCCGGCCGATCCGGGTCTCGACCTCACGGGCTATGAACCGGCGCAGCGGGCGTGCCCCGTAGACGGGGTTGAAGCCCTGGCGGGCGATGAAACGCCGGGCGTCCTCGGCGACCTCCAGCGTCATCTGGTGCTCGCCGAGCCTGACCCGCAGGTCGCCCAGCATCAGATCGACGATCCTCTCTATCTCCGGTCCGGTCAGCGGCCTGAACAGGACGATGTCATCCAGCCGGTTAAGGAATTCGGGGCGGAACTGCTCGCGCATCGCCGCCATCACCCGCTCGCGTGCGTCCGGCTTGATCTCGCCGTCAGACGACGCTTCCAGTCCGAGGTACTCCGAGCCGATGTTGGAGGTCATGATGATGATCGTGTTGCGGAAGTCGACGGTGCGCCCCTGCGCGTCGGTGAGCCGGCCGTCGTCGAGGACCTGCAGCAGCGTGTTGAAGACGTCCGTGTGCGCCTTCTCGATCTCGTCGAACAGGATCACCGAGTACGGCTTGCGCCGTACCGCCTCGGTGAGCTGGCCGCCTTCCTCGTACCCGACGTATCCGGGCGGCGCGCCGATCATGCGGCTGACGGTGTGCCGCTCCTGGTACTCGCTCATGTCGATGCGCACCATGTTGTCCTCGGTGTCGAACAGCGCTGCGGCCAGGGATTTGGCCAGCTCGGTCTTGCCGACCCCGGTGGGCCCGAGGAAGATGAACGATCCGATCGGACGCCGCGGGTCCTTGATCCCCGACCGGGCCCGGATGATGGCGTCGGCGACCAGCCCGATGGCCTCGTCCTGGCCGATGACCCGCTCGTGCAGGATCTCGTCCAGGCGAAGCAGCTTCTGCCGTTCGCCCTCCTGCAGGCGGCTGACCGGGATGCTGGTCCACCGGGACACGATCGCGGCGATCTCGTCGCCGGTCACGACCTCGCGCAGCAGCCGCCTGCCGCCGTGCCGGCGTGCGAGCTGCTCTTCCTCCGCCCCGATCCGCCGCTCCAGCTCCGGCAGCCGGCCGAGCCGCAGTTCCGCCGCCTTGTCCAGGTCGTAGTTGCGCTCGGCCTGCTCGGCCTCCTGGCGCAGCTGCTCGGCCTGCTCGCGCAGCGCCTGTACCCGCCGCAGCGCCTGCCGCTCGGCTTCCCACTGCGCCCGCAGCGCGTCGGCCTCCGACCGCAGGTCGCCCAGCTCCCGGCGCAGGCCGCCCAGGCGCTCCTGGCTCGCCGTGTCGTCTTCCTTGGCCAGCGCCGCCTCCTCGATCTCGAGCCGCATCACCCGCCGGGTCAGCTCGTCGAGTTCGGCGGGCATCGAGTCGATCTCGGTGCGGATCAGGGCGCAGGCCTCGTCGACCAGGTCGATCGCCTTGTCAGGGAGGAACCGGTCGGAAATGTACCGATGGCCCAGCGTCACCGCCGTGACCAGCGCGCTGTCCGCGATCTTGACCCCGTGAAAGACCTCGAGGCGCTCGCGCAGGCCGCGCAGGATCGACACGGCGTCCTCCACCGAGGGCTCGTCGACCAGGACCGGCTGGAATCGCCGTTCCAGGGCCGCGTCCTTCTCGATCCGCTTGCGGTACTCATCCAGCGTGGTCGCGCCGATCATGTGCAGCTCGCCGCGGGCCAGCATGGGCTTGAGCATGTTGCCCGCGTCCATGGCACCTTCGGCCGCGCCCGCGCCGACCACGGTGTGCAGCTCGTCCACGAACAGCAGGATGCGCCCGGACGCGGCCTTGACCTCGCCGAGTACGGCCTTGAGCCGTTCCTCGAACTCACCGCGGTACTTGGCCCCGGCCACCAGGGCCGCCAGGTCGAGACTGAAGATCGTCTTGTCCCGCAGGCCCTCGGGGACGTCGCCGCGTACGATCCGCTGGGCCAGCCCCTCGACGATGGCCGTCTTGCCCACGCCAGGATCCCCGATCAGCACCGGGTTGTTCTTGGTCTTCCTGGACAGGATCTGGATGATCCGCCGAATCTCGGCGTCCCGGCCGATCACCGGGTCGAGCCTGCCGTCGGCGGCCTCCGCGACCAGGTCCGTTCCGTATTTGCTCAGCGCCTCGTAGGCGCCCTCCGGGGTCGCCGATGTGACCCGCTGGTGGCCGCGGACCTCGGTGAGCGCCTGCAGGAACTTGTCCCGGGTCAGGCCCTCGTCCCGGAGCAGGCGCCCGGCGGCGGTCGCCTGGCCCTCCGCCAGCAGGGCCATGATGAGGTGCTCGACGGAGACGTACTCGTCCTTGAGCCGGTCCGCCTCCTGCTCGGCGGCGTCGAGCAGCCGGGCCAGCCGCCCGGTGACGTTGACCTGACCCGGGCTCACGCCGGGGCCGCTGACCCGGGGGCGTCGCTGCAACTCGGCCTCGGTCCCGGCCCGCAGGCGCTCGGGATCGGCTCCCGCCCGGCGCAGGAGCGGGGGAACGATGCCCTCGGCCTGGTCCAGCAGCGCGAGCAGCAGGTGCTCGCCGTCGACCTCCGGCTGGCCGAAGCGCAGGGCTTTGGTCTGCGCGTCGTGCAGCGCTTCCTGCGACTTTTGCGTCAGGTGACTCGGGTCCATGATGTCCCTCCTCGCCGCTGGGCGTCCCGCAGGGCCGCCTCGAGGACGGCGATCCGGTCGAGCAGATCGGTGACGAGCCCGATCGCCGCGTAGTTGAGCGCGAGGCCCGCGCGCATGCGCTGGACCCTGGCCACTGCGGCGAGCTGGCCACGGGAGAACCAGAGGTCGCCCGCCGGGCCGCGGGCGGCGTCGATGACGCCGAGCGCGACGAGCTTGCGGATCAGTTCCGGGTGCACGCCCGCGGCCGCGGCGAAGTGGTCGAGGTCCAGTCGCGCAGGCCGGACCAGGGCGTAGCTCATCGCCGCCTCCTGGGGTCGAAGTCCGATTCGGCCGCGAGCTGCTCGAAGAGCCGCCGCTCAGCCTGCGACAGCCGGGCCGGCACCATGATCCGGGCCTCGGCGAACAGGTCGCCCGGCTGGCCCTTCGGATTGGGCAGCCCCCGGCCGCGCAGCCGCAGCCGCCTGCCGCTCGACGTCCCCGCCGGGACGGTCACCTTGGCCTCGCCGCCGGGGGTGTCCACGGCGGCCGACGTGCCGAGCGCGGCCTCCCAGGGCGCCAGGCGCAGTTCCACGTGCAGGTCACGCCCTTGGACGCGGTATCGCGGGTGCGGAGCGAGGCGGACGACGAGGTAGAGGTCGCCCGGCCGCGCGCCGTCACTGCCCTGCCCGCCCTGGCCGGCCAGCCGGATGCGCTGGCCGTCGGTCACCCCGGGCGGGATCGTGACCCCGATGACCCGGCGCTCGTCGCCCTGCAGGGTGATCGGCCGGCGGCCGCCCTGGAAGGCCTCCTCGACCGTGAGCGTCAGCTCGGCCTCCTGGTCGGCACCGGGGATCGGCCCCCAGCCCCGCGCGCCGCGCCCGCCGAACAGGCCGCCGAGGAGATCATCCAGGTTGATGTCGCCGCCGAACCCGCCGGCACCGGCACCGCCGGTGCCGAAGCCGCCGTCCCCGGCTCCGCTGCCGCGCCTGTGGCCGGCGCCGGCCGCCCCGGCGCGGCTGCGCGCCCAGGCGTCCGGGTCGACGTCCTCGGGCACCTGGCGAAAGCCGGGCCCAAACGCGTCGTAACGGCGGCGGGTCTGCGGGTCGGAGAGGACGTCGTAGGCCTCGGAGACGTCCTTGAACTGCTCCTCGGCGCCGGGGTCGGCGTTGACGTCGGGGTGATACCGCCGCGCCAGCTTGCGGTAGGCCTGCTGGATCTCCTCCTGGCTGGCGGTCCGCGGCACGCCCAGGATGTCGTAGAGGTCCCGGCCGGCCATCAGCCCCCCTTGGCCACCACCACCTGCGCCGGCCGCAGCTGGTGGTCTCCGTCGCCGTAGGCGGGCCTGACGACCTCGAGCACCGAGCCGTTCTCGGCCCCGGGGTCGGCCCGGGTGGCGACCGCGTCGTGGCGGGCCGGGTCGAACCTGGTCCCCTGGTCCTCGCGGCGGGGGTAGCCGAGCCGGGCCACGACGTCCAGTGCCTGGTCTCGCACGCCCTGGACCCCGTCGATGATCGTCGCCGGGTCGGCTCGCGCGTACGCCAGCGCGCGCTCGAGGTTGTCGATCACCGGCAGCCACTCCCTGGCGCCCGCGGCCCGGGCGGCCGCCTCGGCCTGGCCGACCTGGGCCGCACACCGTTTGCGCAGGTTGTCCACCTCAGCCGCGGTCCGGCGCCAGAGGTCCTCCAGCTCGGCGATCCGGGCCGAGGCGCCGCCGGCGTCGGCGCCGGCTTCCGCCGGCGGCGCTGGCTCGGCGTGGCCGGGACCGACGGGCGGCTCGGCGCCAGGCGCAGGGGAGGCGGTGGGGTCCGGCTCGGCCCCGGGCCCGGCCTGCTCACTCATGTGTCGTGAACTCGGCGTCGATCACGTCGTCACCGCTGTCGCCGCCATCGCCGCCGCCGGGCGGAGCGCCGCCGCCCGCGGGCCCGGCGCCTGCGGCCGCGCTCAGGCCGTGATAGACCTGCTGCAACTCGGCGGTGAGGCTCCGGACCCGTTCCAGCGGCGCCTCCTCCTTAACGGCCTGCCTGGCGTCGGCCACCAGGGTGTCGGCGCGGGCCTTCTCGTGCACCGGCACCGCGTCACCGCGCCCGGCCAGCAGATGCTCGACCTGGTAGGCGGCCGCGTCCAGCTCGTTGCGGGCATCGGTCAGCTCGCGCAGCCGCCGGTCCTCGTCACGATGCCGCTCGGCGTCCGCCACCATCCGCTCCACCTCGGACTGGTCGAGGTTGGAGGTTTCGCTGATCGTGATCCGCTGCTCGGTCCCGGTGTCCTTGTCCCGGGCCGAGACGTTGAGGATCCCGTTGGCGTCGATGTCGAAAGTGACCTCGATCTGCGGCACTCCGCGCGGCGCGGGCCGGATGTTCTCCAGCCGGAACCGGCCCAGGACCCGGTTGTCGCCGGCCCGCTCCCGCTCCCCCTGCAGGACCACGACGTCGACCGCGGGCTGATTGTCCTCGGCCGTGCTGAACACCTCGGTGCGCCGGGCCGGGATCGTCGTGTTCCGCTCGATCACCTTGGTCATCACCCCGCCGAGGGTCTCGATGCCGAGCGACAGCGGCGTGACGTCGAGCAGCAGGACGTCCTTGACCTCGCCCTTGAGCACCGCGGCCTGCACGGCGGCGCCGAGCGCCACGACCTCGTCCGGGTTGACGGTCATGTTCGGGTCCTTGCCGCCGGTCAGCCGCCGCACCAGGTTCTGCACGGCCGGGATCCGGGTGGACCCGCCGACCAGGATCACCTCGTCGATGTCGGATTCCGTCAGCTTGGCGTCGGCCATGGCCTGCTGGACCGGCCCGGTGGTGCGTTCTACGAGGTCGGCGGTGACCTGCTCGAACGTGGAGCGCATCAGCGTGGTGTTGAGGTGCTTGGGCCCGGAGGCGTCGGCGGTGATGAACGGCAGGCTGATCGTGGTCTGGGTGACCGCTGACAGCTCGACCTTGGCCTTCTCCGCCGCCTCGAACAGGCGTTGCAGCGCCTGCGGGTCGGCGCGCAGGTCGATGCCGTTGTCCCGCTGGAACTCGTCGGCCAGGTAGTCCACCACCCGCCGGTCGAAGTCGTCGCCGCCCAGGTGCGTGTCGCCCGCGGTGGCGCGTACCTCGACGACGCCTTCGCCAATGTCGAGGATGCTCACGTCGAAGGTCCCGCCGCCGAGGTCGAAGACCAGGACGGTCTCGTTCTGCTTCTTGTCCAGGCCGTACGCCAGGGCGGCGGCGGTCGGCTCGTTGATGATGCGCAGCACCTCGAGGCCGGCGATGCGGCCCGCGTCCTTGGTCGCCTGGCGCTG
>DATAVV010000089.1:0-1757 GCA_036267555.1 Streptosporangiaceae bacterium
CCATCGACCTGCACCCCGAGCACATCCAGGCCAAGCTTTACCAGGCGTTCGACATCGAAGCCCTCTACAGCAACGACATGCACCAGGTCACGACCTTCGCCACCATCACCCCTAGTTAGGTGGGCCGTCCCCCTACGGCAACTAAGGTCGGGTTATGCCCGAGATACATGCCGCCCGCCGGGCGCGCGCGCAGGAGAAACTCGCTGACCGGGGCGTGGACGCGGCCCTGATCACCAGCCTGGTCAACGTCCGCTACCTCACCGGCCTGGCCAGCTCCAACGCCGCCTTGCTGCTGCCCGTGGCCGGGTCCGCCGTGCTGGCCACCGACTCCCGGTACGAGGAAACAGCGCGGCGCGACGCCGCGGACACCGAACTGGTCAGCGAGCGCTTCATCGCGCCCGCGCTGGCCAGCCTGGCCGCCGCCCGCGGCCTGATCATGGTGGCGTTCGAGGCCCACGTGATGACCGTGGAGCAGCATCTGGAACTGGCCTCGCTCGACGGCGGGCCGACGCTGGTGGCCCTCGGGCGGGTCATCGAGGAACTGCGGACGGTCAAGGACGAGACCGAGATCGCCCTGCTCGCCCGCGCGTGCGCGATCACAGACGAGGCGTTCGCCGCCGCACTGTCGGCGGTCGTGGCGGGCCGGACCGAGCGCGAGTTCGCGATCCTGCTGGAGCGGGAGATGATCAACCGCAGCGCCGAGGCGCTGGCCTTCGACTCCATCGTGGCCAGCGGGCCGAACGGGGCGATCCCGCACCACAGGCCCGGCGACCGGCCGTTCGCCGCTGGCGACCTGGTCACGATCGACTGCGGGGCCAGGTACGGCGGCTACCACGCCGACATGACCCGCACCGTGGCGCTGGGCGAGCCCGCCGGGTGGCAGCGTGAGATCTACGACCTGGTGGCCACCGCGCAGCGGGCCGGCATGGCGGCCGCCACGGTCGGCGCGGACGTGGCCGATGTCGACGCGGCCGCCCGCGGCCTGATCGACGAAGCGGGTCACGGCGAGCACTTCCAGCACGGGCTCGGCCACGGCCTCGGCCTGGAGGTCCACGAGGCACCGACGATCGGGTACGGCCGGACCGGTACACTCGGGGACCGGGTTCCCGTTACCGTCGAGCCCGGGATATACCTGCCCGGCCGGGGCGGCGTCAGGATCGAGGACACCCTGGTGGTGCGCGAGTCCCCGGAGGGTTCGGGGGACAACGCTGACGCCGGGGCGGACCGATCACCCGAACTGCTCACCACGACCACGAGGGAACTTCTCGTCCTGTAGCCGGACGAGCCGGTCCCGCACGCACGCAGGAGACACGACGCAGTGGCCACCACGAACGACCTCAAGAACGGCATGACGCTCAACATCGACGGCCAGCTCTGGAGCGTCGTCGACTTCCAGCACGTCAAGCCAGGCAAGGGCGGCGCGTTCGTGCGCACCAAGCTGAAGAACGTGATGTCGGGCAAGGTCGTCGACCGGACCTTCAACGCCGGGGTGCGCGTCGAGCAGGCCAGCGTGGACCGGCGCGAGATGCAGTACGTCTACCGCGAGGGCGACGACTTCGTGTTCATGGACACCGAAACCTACGACCAGCCGCACATCCCCGCGGCGACCGTGGGCGACGCCGCGAACTACCTGCTCGAGGAGCAGAACGTCACGGTGGCGTTCAACGAGGGCGTCCCGCTGTACGTGGAACTCCCCGCGGCCGTGGAGCTGACCGTCAGCCAGACCGACCCCGGCCTGCAGGGGGACCGGTCGACCG
>DATAVV010000090.1:0-15490 GCA_036267555.1 Streptosporangiaceae bacterium
TCTCGGCCATCTTGCGCTTGCGGCCGGCGATCACCGCGGGCAGGGCCACGTTCTCCAGCACGGTCATCCCCTCCAGCAGGTTGAAGAACTGGAAGATGATGCCGATGTGCTTGCGCCGCAGCCGGGCCAGGTCGTCCTCGCCCCGCCCGGTGACCTGCTCGTCCGCGACCATGATCGTGCCCTCGTCGGCCAGTTCGAGCCCGGCGACGAGGTTCAGCAGCGTCGACTTGCCGCAGCCGGACGGCCCCATCAGCGCCACGAACTCGCCCGATGCCACGGTCAGGTCTACCCCGCGCAGCGCCCGGACCGGCGCGTTCTCGGCTTCGAAGGTCTTACGCACGCCGCGTACGGAGAGCGCGGCCTGAATTTCGTTCATTAACCCCCCCGGGTCTGTTCGGTTTCAGCCTGGCGTCGGTTCCGCGGCCGCGGCGGGGACGCCGGGCGGCGCGAGCTTGTAGGCGACGATCGGCGTGTCACGGCCCTTGACGAGCTGGGCCGGGAGCGCGATCGCGTCCGGCGCCACGGCCAGGGCCCGGCTGGTGGCCTCGGACAGCACGGTCTCACCCGCGGCGGCCAGTTGCTGCAGCCGCTGGGACAGGTTGACCGTGTCTCCGACCAGCGTGTACTCCAGCCGTTCCGCCGAGCCGAGCAGGGCCGCCGCCGCCTGGCCGGTCGAAAGACCGATGCCCAGGCCGAACGCCGCCAGCCCGTCGGCCGCCCAGCGGGCGTTGATCCCGGCCTGCAGCGAGTGCATGCCCGTGGCCGCGGCCACCGCCCGGTCGGCGTGATCCGCCTGCGGGAACGGCGCGCCGAACACGGCCATCACCGCGTCGCCGACGAATTGCATCACCGTTCCCCCTTCGCCCAGGATCGCACGGTTCATGGCGGCCCGGTGCGTGTTGAGCTGGCCCGCTAGCTGGCTGGGGTCCGCGTGCTCGGCGATGGTGGAGTAGGACCGGATGTCGCTCATCAGCACGGTCACGGTCACGGTCTCGGTCTCACCGATGCGCTGGTGGCTGCCGCGCAGCTTCTCCGCGAGGCCGCCGGGCAGCAGGCGGGACAGGGTCTCGCCCTGTTCCTCGCGGTCGACGATGGCCTGATGCAGCAGCCGGAGCCGGTTCAGGGCCGCCGGGTTCCCGGACGCGACGCCGGCGGCCACCTTCACGAACACCGCCTCGACCTCGGCGTCGATCGCCTCGGGCGGCACCTTCCGGGCCACCGCGATGGCCTTGATCGGCTTGCCCTCGGCGATCATGCCGAGCAGTTCCTCCTCGGCCGGGGCCAGCTCGCCGGGCGAGATCACCGGCCGGACCAGCGCCTCTACGATGGCCGGGTCCAGGGCGGTGCCGCCGGTGGCCACGGCCCGGATCGCGTCGGCTAGCTGGTTGCCCTCGGCGACGCGGTCCTTGAGCAGGTAGCCGTAGCCGGCCGAGCCCTCGGCCAGCAGCGAGATCGCGTACTCGGGGTCGTCGTACTGCGACAGCACCACCACCCCGGTGCCAGGGAAGCGCTTGCGCACCTCCTTGGCCGCGTCGATGCCCTCGCGCTGGAACGACGGCGGCATCCGCACGTCGGTCACCAGGACCTGCGGCTCGGTGGCGGCGGCGCCGCTGACGACCTCGTCGTAGTCGGCGGCCACCCCGACCACCCGCAGGTCGGCGTGACGCTCGATGAGCGCCCGCACCCCCTCGCGGACGATCAGGTTGTCGTCCGCGAGGAAAACGTCGATGGCGCGTCCTGGAAGCGCCGTAGCGTGACCCACGTCACAAGTTGTCCCACATGCCGGTCCTGCGCAGCCAGTGAGCAGCCACCCGGACGACGGTGGTGCTAGGCACACCCCGCGCACGCTGCTAGTACGCGCGATGAGGCCAGGCACCATGCTGGCTGGCGCGCCCGGGTCCTGACGACCATGAGGGCATGCGTTACGAAGGCTGTATCACCTCCATCTCCTGGATCCCCTCCGAAGCGATCACCGGCGGAACCCGGATGGCGTTCGACGCCGGGTTCACCCACTACGACGACCCGCCGCCCGGCGAGATCGGCGAGATCGGCGACATCGAGGCGCTGCGCGCCGCGGACCGGTTCCGGTTCTCCAACGTCCTGCGCGCCTGGGCCGAGGTGGACGACTCGGGGCGCATCACCGGCTGCGGTTACGGCGGCGGCGGCCTGATGGGCTCCACCACGGTCCAGCTCGGCGGGCTGCACTACCGCTTCCAGGCGGTCCAGTTGCCCGACCTGCGGCGTGACCCGGAGCGTGGTGAGGGCTGGGTCCGGTTCGTGCAGACCGTCGGGGGCCGGACCGGGCTGCCCGCACCCCGCCGGGTGCGGCGGCGCCCGTTCGTGCAGTGGCAGGCGCCGCTGGTGTGGACGACGCTGTCGCTCACGCTGCGCGCCGACGGCACCGCGCAGTCCGCGATGACCGGGGCCAGCCGGTTCCCCCGGCACTGGGTCTACGACGACCAGGGCGTGCTCTCGCACAAGTCGGGCCTGACCGACTTCCGCGACTGGTACGCCAAGTCGTTCGGCCGCCACAGCCCGTGGGGCGACGAGGACTCGCCCGCGCTGGTCACGGCGGTGGAGACCGCGCTGGAGCGGATGCTGTCCGTGCAGCTCATGCACGGCGCGGCCAAGCCCGCGATCCGGCGCCTGGCCGCGGGCGAGACCCTGGTGCGCCAGGGGGAGCGCGGCGCCGAGATCTTCCTGCTGCTCGACGGGGTGATCCGGGTCGAGCGCGACGGGGAGCGGCTGGCCGAGTACGGCCCGGGGGCCATGCTGGGCGAGCGCGCCCACCTGGAGGACGGGCTGCGGACCTCGACGCTGGCCGCGGTCACGGCCTGCCGCGTCGCGGCGGTCGACGCCAGCCAGCTTGACCGCTCGGCCCTGCAAGAACTCTCCGGGGGGCATCACCGAGAAGACGCCAGGCGGAGCTTAAGGTAGGCCGGGTGCGCCTATATCTGTGCGGGGTGCGCGGCTCCACCGCGGCGCCGGGGGCTGAGTTCCTCCGCTACGGCGGCCACACCTCATGCGTGGCCCTGGCCCACGACGACGCCGCCGGGCCGGCGCTCCTGCTCGACGCCGGCACCGGCCTGCGCCGGGTCACCCCGCTGCTGGGCGGGCAGCCGTTCGACGGCACGATCCTGCTGACCCACCTGCACTGGGACCACGTGCACGGGCTGCCGTTCTTCACCGCGGGCGACCGCGAGGGGGCGCGGGTCAGCCTGCTGCTGCCCGAGCAGCCCGGCGGCGCGAGCGCCGAGGCGGTGCTGGCCCGGGGCATGTCCCCGCCGCACTTCCCGATCGGGCCGGACGGCCTGCGCGGCGCCTGGACGTTCGGCACGCTCGCGCCGGGGCCGCTGAAGGCGGAGGGCTTCACGGTCGAGGCGCGGCCGATCCCGCACAAGGGCGGCGTCACGTACGGGTACCGGGTCAGCGACGGCTCGCACGCGGTCGCCTACCTGCCCGACCACTGCCCCACAGCGCTCGGCCCGGGGCCGGACGGCTGGGGCGAGTACCACCCGGATGCCCTGGACCTGGCCCGCGACGCCGACGTGCTGCTGCACGACGCGTTCCTGCTGCCCGAGGAGGTCCCGGCCCTGGCCGCGTTCGGCCACGCCGCCGCCGATTACGCGATCGGCCTGGGCCAGCGGGCCGGCGCGCGCCAGGTGCTGTTGACCCACCACAGGCCCGACCGCACCGACGAGGCTCTTGACCGGCTGGCGCGCCGCGTTATGGCTGGTCCCGGGGATGTGGCCGTGGCCGCGGAGGGACAGGTGCTGACGCTGTGACCGCCGCGAGGCCGGCCGTGCCGGCCGGGCGGGACGCGGACGCGATCGTTGTCGGGTCCGGGCCGAACGGGCTGGCGGCGGCCGTGACCCTGGCCCGGGCCGGCCTGTCCGTGCTCGTCATCGAGGGAGCCGCCACGCTCGGCGGCGGCTGCCGGACCGATGAGCTGACGCTGCCCGGGTTCCGCCACGACGTGTGCTCGGCCGTCCATCCGCTGGCCGGCGCATCGCCGTTCTTCACCGCCACCGACCTGCCCGCCCGCGGGGTCCGGCTGCTGACCCCGAAGGTGGCGTTCGCCCAGGCCCTGGACGGCGGCCGCGCGGCCGCCCTGGCCGGGTCGGTCGAGGAGACCGCCGCGAGCCTCGGGCCGGACGGGCGCGCCTACCGGCGGCTGGTCGGCCCGCTGGTGCGGGACATGCCGCTGACCCTGCCCGCGATCCTGGCCCCGCTGCTGCGGTCGGTGCCCGAGCATCCGGTGGCCCTGGCCCGGTACGGCCTTGAGGGCCTGCTGCCCGCCAGCGTCCTGGCCCGCCGCTTCCGCGGCGACCAGGCCCGGGCCCTGCTCGCGGGCGCGGCCGCGCACACCATGCTCCCGCTCACCGCGCCGCTGACCGGCGCGGTCGGCATGCTGTTCCTGATGACCGCCCACGCCGTGGGCTGGCCGGTGGTGGAGGGCGGCAGTGCCGGGATCATCGACGCGCTGGCCGCCGAGCTCACCTCGCTGGGCGGCCGGTTCGAGACCGGCCGCTGGGTGGACTCACTCGACAGCCTGCCGGCCGCCCGCGCGGTCCTGCTCGACGTGACCCCGCGCCAGTTCCTCGGCCTGGCCGGCGACCGGATCCCGGCCCGCCACCGCCGGGCGCTGCGGCGGTTCCGCTACGGACCCGGCGTCTGCAAGGTCGACTGGGCGCTCAGCGGGCCGGTGCCCTGGCAGGCCCCGGCCTGCCGGGAGGCGGGCACGGTGCACCTGGGCGGCGAGTTCGCTGAGGTCGCCGCCAGCGAGGCCGAGGTGGCCGCGGGGCAGCACCCTCGGCGCCCGTTCTGCCTGACCGCCCAGCCGGGCGTGGTCGATCCCAGCCGGGCCCCCGAGGGCCGGCGCACGCTGTGGGGCTACTGCCACGTGCCGTCCGGCTCCACCGTGGACATGACCGACCGGATCGAGGCGCAGATCGAGCGGTTCGCGCCCGGCTTCCGCGACCTGATCCTGGCCCGGTCCGTCCGCACGGCGGCCGACATGGAGCGCTACAACCCCAGCTACGTCGGCGGGGACATCGGCGCGGGCGCGGGGACGCTGCGCCAGACGTTCCTGCGGCCCACACCGCGCTGGAACCCGTACCGCACCCCGCTGCGCGGCGTCTACCTGTGCTCGGCCTCTACCCCGCCCGGCGGCGGCGTCCACGGCATGTGCGGCGCCTGGGCCGCCCGCACCGCCCTATCCGACCTGGGCGTCGTCCCCGGCAGTCCCGCACCGCCCTAACTCCCAACCCGGCCGCCGGCTGCCCGGAGCCCGGCACCCGGCCGCTCCTCTAACCCAGCCCCCGGCTGCCCCTCTAACCCCAAGGCCCCGGCTGCCCCTCTAACCCCAAGGCCCCGGCGCCCCCAGCCCAAGGCCCGCGATGAATGTGGCGCTGGGGTGCATCGATGTGACCGGAACTCACATTCATCGCGCCTGTTGGCCACGAACGCGGTTCTTTTGTGGGTTCGTGAGGTTAGTGGGGTCGTATGGGAGGATCTTCGCGCGCGGTGACCCCGTCGGCCCGCGCCCGATCCGGAGGACGAGTGCCCATGCATGACGACAAGATCGGCGAGTTCCTGGACCGGGTCGCCGACCGGGTGCCCGCCCCGGGCGGTGGTGCCGCGGCGGCGCTGCAGGCCGCGCTGGGCGCGGCGCTGCTGGGCATGGTCGGGCGCTACACCACCGGCAGGGACTTCGCCCAGCACGAGGAGACGATCGGCCGCATCGTGTCCGAAGCCGACGAACTGCGCAGCATCGCGCTCCGGCTGGCCGAGGCGGACGAGGCGGCGTTCGCGGCCGTGGCCGCGGCGTACAGGCTGCCCAAGACCACCGACGAGGAAAAGGAGACCCGCTCCGCGGCCGTCGCGGAGGCCGTGGTCAACGCGGCGTGGCCGCCGGCTCAGGTCATCGGGGTCTCCAGCATGGTGGTGGACCTGGCCGAGGCCCTGGTCCTCATCGGCAACCGCAACGTCCTGTCCGACCTGGCCGCCGCGGCGGAGGCGGCCGGCGCCGCGGTCGCCACGGCCCGGGTGAACGTCGAGATCGACCTGGCCGGCATCGAAGACGCGCAGGCCAGCCTTGAGATGATCGCCCAGGCGGACAAGGCCGACGACATCATCGCCCGGGCCCGCCAGGTCACCGCCGTCGTCCGGGAAAAGATCCGCGCCTAGCCTGGCTCGGCCGGGCCGCCGGGTTCTGGCAGGCCCCCGGGTTCGGCCAGGCCCCCGGGTTCTGGTAGCCCGTCCGGTTCGGCCAGGCCGCCAGGCTCGGGTAGCCCGCCCGGTTCCGCCAGGCCCGGTCCCGCCGAAGCGGCCGGGGTGGCTCCGCCCACGGCCATGGTGCGCAGCCGGGCGATGTGATCGCGGACGACGTTCTCCATCTGCCCGTAGAACTCCACGATCAGCCGCAGCTCGTCGTCGGTGTACCGGGTCACCACCCCCTGCCAGCCGAGGACCAGCGGCAGGAAGACCGGGGCCACATCGCGCAGCGCCCGTTCGAGCACCAGGCGGATGACGACCCGGCGCCGGTCCCGTGGGTCGCGCTCGCGCCGCACATAGCCGGCTTCCGCCAGGCGGTCGGCGACCCCGGTGATCGACGCCGTGGTGAGGCCGGTGGCCTTGGCCAGATCCCCGGCCGTCATCTCGCCGCTGAAGCTCAGGATGTTCAGGCAGTTCAGGTCGGTGGCGTTGAGGCCGATCCGGTCGGCCGCCGCCTGGCCGAGGAGTTGCATGAGGGAACTCGTCTTGCGGAACCCCTCCCCGAACGCCGCCGCCAGCCGTTGGCGCTCAGGGTCGGCGCTGCCGATGGCGTCGATCCACGGCATGTCCCAGTCGTGCTCATTCATCCCGCGCTCGGCAGCGCTGCCTGACTGGGCCGGCGGCTCCTCAGACATGCTTAAGCTCCCTATTAGTTAGGCTACCTAGACATTAACAAACCGAGATGTTAAGTTGCCAAGAGTGTAGCGAGAAGTTCCTCCTTGAAGCGGAGATCAACATGGCATCCGACGCTCAGATCCTGGCACCTCGCGCCGCCGCTGGCGACAGTGCCGACCCGCGGCGCTGGCTGACTCTGGTCATCCTGCTGCTGGCCGCGTTCATGAACCTGCTCGACGTGTCCATCGTCAACATCGCCATCCCGTCCATCCAGCGCAACCTGCACGCCAGCTACGCCGACGTGCAGTGGGCGCTCGCCGGGTACACGCTGGCCTACGCGCTGGTGCTGATCACCGGGGGCCGGCTGGGCGACATGTTCGGCCGCAAACGGCTGTTCCTGATCGGCGTGGCCGGCTTTACGGTCTTCTCGGCCCTGTGCGGCGCCGCGCAGGGCCCGGGCATGCTCATCGCCTGCCGGGTCGCGCAGGGCGCGATGGGCGCGATCATGGTTCCGCAGGTGCTGTCCGTCATCCAGGTCATCTTCCCGCCGCACGAGCGGATCAAGGCGCTGGCCGGCTTCGGCGTGACCGCGGGCCTCGGCACGGTCAGCGGGCCGCTGCTCGGCGGGCTGCTCATCCAGCACAACCTGTTCGGCCTCGACTGGCGGCCGATCTTCCTCATCAACGTCCCGGTCGGCATCATCACCGTGGCCGTGTCGGCGGTGCTGATCCGCGAGTCGCGGGCCCCGCGGCGGCCCAGGCTGGACCCGGTCGGCGTGATCCTGGTCAGCGCCGCGCTGCTGCTCCTGCTCTACCCGCTCGTCCAGGGCCGCCAGCTCGGCTGGCCGGCCTGGTCGTTCGTCTCGATGGCGGCCGCCGTGCCGGTGCTCGCCGCGTTCATCGGCTACGAGCGGTTCAAGGGCCGCCGTGACGGCTCGCCGCTGGTGCCGATGGGCCTGTTCCGCGACCGCGGATTCGGCGCGGGCATGGCCATCGCGGTCGCGCTGTTCCTCGGCATCGCCTCGTTCGGCCTGGTGCTGACCCTGTTCCTGCAGCTCGGGCTGGGTTTCACCCCGCTGCACGCGGGGCTGACCTTCCTGCCGTTCTCGGTCGGCGTGCTGCTGGCGTCGGGCGCGGCCGCACGGCTGGCGCCGCGCTTCGGCCGCGGGGTCATCATGGCCGGGGCGCTGATCATGGCGGCCGGCGTCGCGGCCCTGATCGCGATCGTGAACCACTACGGGGCCGCGGTGTCCACCTGGGAGCTGACACCGGGCCTGCTGGTCACGGGCCTCGGCTTCGGCACCGTGATCGCGCCGCTGTCCGATGTCGTGCTGGCCCAGGTGCCGAGGCAGGACGCGGGATCGGCCTCCGGCGTGTTCAACACCGGCCTGCAGGTGGGCAACTCGATCGGCATCGCGGTGATCGGCGTGATCTTCTTCGGCCTGCTCGGCGCCCAGTCCGCGCCCGCGGCCACGGCGGTCGCGCCGCAGTTGCGGACCGGCCTGCTCACGGCGGGTGTCCCGGCCTCCGACACCGGGCGGATCATGACCCAGTTCGACCGCTGCCTGCACGACCGCCTGGTCGCCACCGACCCGACCCTCACCCCGCCGTCGTGCCGTCCGGACCCGGCGCAGCGCTCCCTGCCGGCCGCCGCCGACCGGGTGCTGGCCCAGGCCGGCACGGGCGCGGTGCGCCACGACTTCGCCGCCGCGGTGCAGCGCACCCTGGGCTTCCAGGTCGGCGTGTTCCTGCTCGGCTTCCTGTTCATGCTGGCCCTGCCGCGCGGCGCTGGCCGTCACCGGCCCGAGCAGGAAAAGGCCATGAGCGATAACGCGGCTCCCACCACCCTGGTTACGACGGCCGAAGGAGAATGACGTGCGAATCGCGATCCTCGGTGCCACCGGGCGAATCGGCGCCTACGTGCGCCATCGGCTCGGTTCCCGAGGCCCAGGAAGCAGACATCGATGCCGCGGTGGCCGCCGCCCGCGCGTTCGATGACCCGGACGGCTGGTCGCAGCAGGAACCCGCGCAGCGGGCTGCCGCCATCGAGAGGCTGGCCGCCGCCCTCGAGGCGCGTGCCGGGGAGATGGCCCAGCGGGTGAGCCCGCAGACCCTGGCCGCGTTCAAGTACGGGCCTGCGCTGCGACGACCTTCACCCAAGGCGGCGCCGGCGTCCTGCTCCAGTCGGGAGGCGCCGGCGTCAGCCTGCGACTGGGTGATCATCCGCTCGCGGCCGAACTCGCGGGCCTGGGGCTGCCGGCCGAGCCGGTGTCCTCGATCTGGATGGAGAGGATGCAGGGCTCCTTCGAGGAACCACAGCCCCTCGACCACCCCGCCAGCCCCCCCGAGCAGGAAGGGGAAGCCGGGAAGCCGGCCTGACCGTCAGGGGCGGCTGGCCCCGGTGCCGCGTTTCATTGGGCTCCCGGCCCGTACACGACCTCAAGGGCAAGATCGATGGTGATCTCATCGACGAGGGACAGGGCTCTGTGGCTGCGGACGGCCCGGTCCAGCGGGCGGGAAGAAGTGCCCAGAACCTCACCACTGGCACGGTCCCGGGACGTGACCTCCAGCAATCCCTTGCGCCAGCGGCGAGGCATCCGCAGCCGCGCGTGCAGCGTCACCCCCGGCACGGCGATCGATGCGGCGCCGGCCGTCAGCAGGGCCTGGCTCTTCTCCTCCAGGCCGTACTCGCGGAGGACGCGCGTCAGCTCGTGATCGAAAACCTCGTCGGGCTCGGCGTCGTCAGCCGGACCATCTCCCATGCCCCCAGTATGAGCGGCCTGCCGAATAAACCGGATCGCGCACTTGCAATCCGAGCAGGAGCAGAACCGCGCCATGATCAGGATCTGCTGGCCTTGCGAGCCGGGCCCGCATCAGCACCCGCATGTCAGGCCGTGCCCGCCCGCGGTGCCGTTACGGCGGCCTGATCGGCGAGCGCCCGCACCTCGCTGGCCACCTGCGGGTACACCTCGGCCGGCAGGAAATGCCCGACGCCGGGCAAGATGACGAGCCGGGCGCCGCTGATCGCGGCGGCGGTGTGCCGGGCGGCGGCCGGGCGCAGCAGCGGGTCCGCCGCGCCGTGCAGTACCAGGGTCGGCACGCGAAGCTGGGACAGCCGTCCGCCGTGCCATTTCGCGCCGGTCTGGCGGCTTTGCGCGGCGGTGTCGCGAAGGCCGCTGACCTGGTCGCGTCCGGCCATCCGGCGTACCTCGTCCTCGTCGAAGGGGTAGGCGGGTGAGGCGAGGGAGCGGGTGGCGGCGACGGCCAGGTCGAGGTCACCGTCGCGGCCCTCGGGGAACTTCATCCGCGCGAGCCGGGCCACCGTCCCGAAGCGCACGTACCGGGCGGCGCCGATGCGGCCGGTGTCGCCCGGCAGCGCGGCGGAGGAGGTGATGGCGCGCACCCGCGCCGGATGGCGAAGGGCCGTGCGCTGGGCGACCTGCCCGCCCATCGAGTGGCCGAACAGGTGCGCCGAGTCCCAGCCGAGGGCGTCCAGGACCGCGACGGCGTCATCGGTCATGTCCTCGGCGGTGTACGCGGGCGATTGCCTGCGCGCCGCCGCGGCGAGCGGGCTGGCCGCGGCCGCGTCCGGGAAATGGGTGGACTGCCCGGCGTCGCGCTGGTCGTAGGCGGCGACGTGAAAGCCCCGGCCTGTGAACTCAGTGACCAGGGCGTCCGGCCACCAGAACCGTGACACCGCCAGGCCCATGATCAGCAGCAGCGGATCCCCGCCCGCGCCGCCTAGTTCCTCGAACGCGATCCGCACGCCGCCGTTGCGCGCGTAGCGGACCCGCCCGGGCCGGGGAGCCTCCATGATCTCTCCAATCTCATTTGCAAACAGCGTTCGCGAACTATGCTAACAGTTCGGGTACGGCGTTCGCAAACGCGCCTGCAGGAGACTGGGGCTCGCCTCGTGTCAACCCGTTGCCTGCCTGCCGACGTCACCCTTTGCGGTACGCGAGTTACGGGAAGGCCGCCAGGGATCCACGCTGCGCCCGGGCCGGGCGGCGTTTCACGGAAAGCAGCGTGTCCTCAAGATCAAACAGGCGGGTTAATAACCTGCGTGGCCATACGGCGCGTTTTGCTCCGGGATCTCAATGGGAAACGAGCGCGCTCTCCCAGCCCGTGCCGCAGAAGGTCAGCCCAGCTCGCGCTTCAGGCGGGCCAGTTCCTCGTCGACGTCGAACTGCGTGGACAGGGACTGGGGCTGCGGGTGCGCCTGCTCGATGCTGTGATCGCCGGCCGGCTCGATGTCGTGGCCCGGCCGCCGCTCCGCACGCTCCCGCGTGCGCTCCTGGCGGCGCTGCGCGTGCCGCCGCTGGGCCTGCTTGTACTGCTCCCAGCCCTTGTACGCCGCGAAGATCGCGGCCGCGAGCACGATCCCGATTCCGATCAGGTACAGCAGGTGCAGCAGGGCGGAGGCCACCCAGAACACGATCAGCACGGCCACGGCGATCGCGAGAATCTTGACCAAGCGCATCGGCCGCCTCCTCTCACCCGGTAACCCTGAGGCGATACGTCTCCTTCGAACGTACCCCCTGCCCCGCCCGGCTGCGACACCGTACGAGCGCCGGAGCCCTGCCGCTTCCGGTTTCACGCCTCGCTGGCTGGCTCCGGGGCCTGGGCGGGCGCGGCGGTGACGCTCAAGGTCCACCGGGCCTCGACGTTGCCCCACCGCCAGTACCCGAGCGCGACCGCCCAGACGGCGACGAACAGGCCGGCGATGCAGAACCCGGCAACGTTGATGTTGAAGTTGGCCATGACCGACCAGAAACCGCCGTGCAGGTGCGCTTCGGTGGTCAGGATGCCGAGGATCTCGATGGTGCCGATGATGAACGCCGCGCCGATGGACAGCGCGGTGATCACGAGGTTGTAGTAGACCTTGCGGACTGGCTTGGCGAACGCCCAGCCATAGGCGAAGTTCATGAAACAGCCGTCGAGGCTGTCGAACAGCATCATCCCGCCGGAGAACAGGAACGGCAGCGCGAGCACGGCGTAGTAGGGCAGGCCCTGGATGGCGGCGTAGGCCGTGGCCGCGAGCAGGAGAACCTCGGTGGCGGTGTCGAAGCCGATACCGAAGACCAGGCCGACGAAGTACAACTGCCAGGTGTGGTTGATGGAGCGCATGAACCGGCCGAAGAACCGGTACATCAGCCCCCGCGCCTGCAACTGGGCCTCGAGTTCGGCCTCGTCGTAGGTGCCGTTGCGCATTTCCTTGAAGACCTTGAAAATGCCGGACAGCACGATCAGGTTCAGCACGGCGATCAGGTACAGGAAACCGGCCGAGGTCAGGGTCCCGATCGCCCCGCCGGCCGTTTCGTAGGCGGAACTCGGGTTGACCACCGCGCCGAACACGGCCCGGGCGGCGATGGTGATGCCGACCCCGACCGCCACGATGACCGTCGAGTGGCCGAAGGAGAAGAAGAACCCGCTGCCCAGGGGACGCTTGCCGTCGGCCATGAGCTTGCGCGTGGTGTTATCGATGCAGGAGATGTGGTCGGCGTCGAAGGCGTGCCTGAAGCCCAGGAACCACGCGGTGACGGCGACGCCGAGCCCGACGCCGAGCCCTCGGCTGCCGCCCTCTCCCTGGTAATTGAAGTGGTGCGGCATCACGTCCAGGACGTAGATGCCCCAGCCCAGAGCGTTAACGGCCAGGATGAACGCGAACATCGCGGCGAGCCGGCCCCATTCGCGAGCCGATATGTCCGTACGAGCTGTGCGGAAACCCGACAAGGTCACGAGCTGCCCTTCGTCCGAGGACTGTTGTCGTTGCGGGGCAGCTCAGGCGACCGGACTTATCCCTCTGCCGAGGGCTTCACCGTTGCGGGACAGTGCCGGAATCTCACCGGGCTTCGCTGTGCGGCCTGCAGCCCCGGGGTGCGGCCGGGGCAATCTGGAAGTTACAGAGCCGGCGGCTCAGCGTCAAGCCTGATTGGATGATCAGCCATTGACCTTGGTATGGCAGACTACGGTGATGCACCTTTTGCCCGCCGACCGGGTCGGCCACCGGGTCATTGACGAGGAACGGGTCTGCCGCGCGATCGCCGCCCTCGGCGACCCGGAATCGATCCGCATCCAGGCCCAGCACCATGCCGTGCTCGCCGATCCCACCCGGCTCACCCTGCTGACCTGTATCAGTGATGCCGGGCCGATCAGCGTCTCCGACCTGGCCGCGGCGACCGGCCTGCACGACACCACCGTCTCGCAGGCCCTGCGCCACCTGCGCGCCGCCCAGATTGTCAGCACGCGGCGCGACGGCCGGATCATCCGCTACCTGCTCGCCGACCACCCGGTCGCCGCCCTCCTCGCGCGGCGCTAGAGGGAAAGGCAGCCCGCCGTCACTCGCCCCGGCTAGAAGCGCGGGGTTGCGGTGGAAATGTCATAGTTTGATCCCCAGTACCACTGGGTGGCGTCGGAGCCGGGCACTATGTGCGGAACGCCGGTTGGGTCGGCGATCCACCAGCGGATGTGGGAGCGCATCCGCGCCGGGAGCGCGGCGCAGGCTGCCTGCACGGCTGGCCACTCCGAGCGCATGGTGTAGATGTGGGCGATGGCGTTCGGATAGGCACTCAGCCGGTGCCACGCCCAACTCGCCGCAACGGACGGCGTGGCGTCGCCGGGCTCGGTGTCGAGGGCCGAGGCTCCGTAGTCCGTCCCGCGGACGTCGATCCACAGCACCGGCCCTCGCCCGCTCACCTGCGATGGGGAGACGGCGTAGGGGCCGGTGACGTAGGTGGCGACCACCCGGTGCGGAGGGATCGCGGTGGGAATGACCGAGTCGTAGATGAGGTAGGGCGCGGCGGGCCTGCCTGGCGTGGCCGTCTGCCGCTGGGTACGTTGCCTGGACACCAGCCGGACGGGCGCCGGCGGGTGGTGTGGCTGGGCGTGGCTGACCGTGCTCGGGCTGCTGGCCGCGCCGACGGGGTATGTCACGCCGGCTGACACGCCGACAACGGCCGCCGCGGTCGCGGCGGCGATCCCAAGCGTCAATCGCGAGGGCCGGCGCGCAGCACGGTAGTCGCGGAACGGGGGCAGCGATGAAGGGAAGCGGGGGAACAAGGTGAGCCTTCGGTCGGGCGCGGGGGGCGCTCGGTGGTTACCCAAGGGCGACATGTGACTTGAGGGCAACCATCACATGCCTGGGTAATTTCGGTCGTACGCACAACGCCGAAAAGATGGCCGAACGATGCCGTAATACCGGAATCAAACTATGACCCTGATCACATGGCGGCAGCTATCATGGTCGAATCTAATATCTAATAGATGGTCTGAACTGCACCAAGTCAGGCTCTGCGGCTCACACGGGCGCCGGGCCGCGTTCAGGCTTCCCGTGCTGGCGGGCATCGGCTACACCGTCGCGTGGGTGGCCAGCCTGTCGGTGGGGGCGCCTAACCCGAGCGTCGCCGCTACCGGACGCCAGGTGCTGGCCGCGTATGCGGGCCACGGCTGGCAGGCGATGACCATGTTCGTGCTCGCGGAGGGAGTCGCGGCCGTCGCGCTGGCTATCGTGGTGCTGGCGGCAGCCCTGGTCCTGTCCGGCCTCGGCTACGTGCTGCTCGCGCCGGGCCTGGCCACGGCGGTCTATCCGGCGGGCGTGCTGCTGCTGGTATTCGTCACCGGTACCGGAGTCACCGTGCGAGGCTGATGAGTTCCAGGATGCGGGACGGAGGCAGGTGCTGCTCGTAGATCCGCACGCCGAAGGGCGAGAGCGCGTCCTCAATCGCGTTCACTAGCGTGGGCGGCGCGACGATCATGCCTCCCTCGCCCACACCGCGGAAGTTGACGTCAGCGTCGAGCGGCACGGTCTCGAGGTGCTCTATCTCGATGCGGGGAACATCGCACGCGGTCGGCAGCAGGTAATCCATGAACGTGGCTGACTGGCAGTTGCCGTCCTCGTCATACGCCGATCGCTCGAGCAGCACCGCGCCGATGCCCTGCGCGACGCCGCCCCGGATCTGGCCTTCGACGACGGCGGGGTTGATCAGCGCGCCGCAATCCTCGGCGACGACGTACCGCTCCACCTTCACGATGCCGGTCTCGGTGTCGACGTCGACGATGGCGCAGTGACTGCCGCCGGACCATCCTCCTTCGCCGCCGTCGAAGGTGGCCACGATCTCGAGATTGGCGTCCACGTCGGCACCGAACTCGCCCGATGCCGCACGCCGCGCCACCTCGCCGACCGGGATGCCGCTGGCCGGGTCACCGCGCACAAAGACCTGGCCGTCGGTGATCTCCAGGTCCGAAGCGCTGGCTTCCATGAGATGCGACGCGACGTCGACCACCTTGGCCTTGAGCTGCCGCGCGCCGTGCAGGGCCACGCCTCCGGTCATGGTGGCCGACCGGCTGCCGCCGGTCAGCCCGAACGGCACCACGTCGGAGTCGCCGACGACGACCCGGACCTGCTCGAACGGCACACCAAATTCGTCGGCGGCGATCTGGGCCAGCGTCGTCTGGTGGCTCTGGCCGTGCGGCATCTGGCCGGTGAACAGCACAACGATGCCGTCTTCCTCGAGCCGCAGGCGCATGGACTCCAAGCTCATCGGGCCGCTGGGCTCGCCCGGCTCCCGTGGGCCGGGGGCGGCCTCGATGAACGTTGCCAC
>DATAVV010000091.1:0-15187 GCA_036267555.1 Streptosporangiaceae bacterium
CGGCGCCCCCCGGGCGCCGCGGCGGGGGGTCTTAGGGGGGTCGCCCCCCCTAAATCAACAACCGTCGTAAGGCGCCCAGTTGAACTCGCCGCCGCGGGCGAGCGCGTTCATGAAGACGTGTTCCTGCTCGGCCACGCTGGCGTGCCCGAAGTCGCCCGGGTTGCCGCCGTACTCCACCCACGTGGACTCGCTGAACTGGTAGAGCCCGTAGTGACCGCTGGAGTTCATGACCTGCGGGTTGCCGCCGGACTCGCGCTCCACCACGCAGGCGCCGAACGCGCCGCCCGGCCACGGCCCGCCCGATCCGCCCGATCCGGCCGACGAGGGAGCCGGGTCGGAGTGCTGAACCGCGGTGGCGGGCGCCGGTGCCGGCGCGCTCTGCGCGCGCACGCGCGCGGTGCTGGAATGGCGCGGCTGGGCGTCCGCGACCGCGTGGGCCGACACCGGGGCGGGCGGGGCAAGCTGCGCGGGCGGAGCCGGGATGTGGCCCGGCTTGGCCGGCACCTTGAGCACCTGGCCGACCTCGATCTCGTTCGCCCAGCGGATCTGGTGGTGGTTGGCCCAGTACAGGACCGGCCACGCGTCCGCGTTGTGGTATTCGCGCCCGGCGATCGCGGACAGCGAGTCGCCGGGCGCGACCGTGTACGTGGTCGGCGCGGCGGAGGTGGCCGCGGTGGTCTTGGCCGCGGTGCTCTGTGTCTGCATCGTGGCCAGCAGGGCCTGGCGGGTCGCCGAAACGAGCTGCGCCGAGGTCAGCTGGGGCTGGGTCGCGGCGTCCAGGGTCGCGGTGTGCGACTGCGGCACGGTCGCTGCCTCAGCGGCCTGCGTGGCGACGGGCAACTGCTGTGACAAGAAAAACGCCGCGACCACGCCAGCGAGCGTGGGAGCGGCCGCAGCGGTCGACGCAACCTGCGGGAGCCGGATGCGTGACGGTTTGCTGTGGCGGCCCAAGGGGCTCCTTCCCGAGCAGGGCGCGCTCACCGGCAGGCCGAAACGGGGGCAGCCTATGGAGCGCCTGGCATCTGAGCGGGAGCCTAGCGACGGCTGAAGCGCTGCGGAGGAAAACCCGTCACCACGGGTCAAACCCCCGGCGGCCTGCTATTCTCTGCTCGCCAGGCAGCCAATGGCCCGGAATATCTCGTTTTGATCACATAAATGGTCCGGGTAACGATCTATGGCGAGCTGGATCCCAGGTAGAGATGGCGACCGTAGCGTCGTACACGCCCGGACATCGGCGCCAAGGATATCGCGTGACTTGTGGTATTGCAGGGGCCTTGCGCTCATTAGAGTAATGCCGCACTCTTTAGAGTGGCAGCCGGGACAGCAGAGGTTTGTGTTAATCAAGTGAAAACTGCGTTAATCACATAGTTAAGGGACGGGTGCCCGGCGGGTGAGTCGCCCGCGGCGACGCCCGCAGCGGCCCGGACACCCTCAGCGATCCGCGGCGACATCCTCAGCGATCCGCGGCGACATCCTCAGCGGCCCGCGTGTTGATCACGCGGTCGGCGGTGATGCCGCAGCGCTCGGCGCGCAGGCAGCCGTTGTCCAGCCAGTCGAGCTGACCGGGCGCGTGGGCGTCGGTATCGATCGCGAACACGCAGCCGGTCTCGGCGGCCAGGCGCAGCAGCCGGTCGGGCGGGTCCTGGCGCTCGGGACGGCAGTTGATCTCGACCGCAACCCCGTGATCGCGGCAGGCGCCGAACACCGCCGCGGCATCGAACGCCGACTCCGGCCGGCCGCGGCCGGCGATCATCCGGCCCGTGCAGTGCCCGAGCACGTCGACGTGCGGGTTGCGCACCGCGGCCAGCATCCGGGCCGTCATCGGCCCGGATGGCATGCGCAGCTTGGAGTGCACGCTGGCCACCACGACGTCGAGTTGCGCGAGCAGGTCCTCACGCTGGTCAAGCTGCCCGTCGTCGAGGATGTCGACCTCGATCCCGGTCAGGATCCGCAGCGGGCCCAGCGTCTCGTTGAGCCGCCGGACCAGACGGAGTTGCTCGCGCAGGCGCTTGGCGGACAACCCGTTCGCCACCGTCAGCCGGGGTGAGTGGTCGGTCAGCGCGATCCACTCGTGGCCCAGGTCGCGGGCGGCCAGGGCCATCTCCTCGGGCGGGCTGCCCCCGTCCGACCAGTCCGAGTGCGTGTGACAGTCGCCGCGCAGGGCCGGCCGCAAGCGCGTCTGCGTCACGGACGGCGCCTCATCGAGCAGCCTCGTCAGGTAGGCCGCCTGCGCGCCGCCGGCCGCCTGCGTGATGACCTCGGCCGTGACCTTGCCGATCCCGGCCAGTTCCTGCAGCGTCCCGGCGCGGACCCGGTCCGCCAGTTCGGCGGCAGGCAGGCCCGCGACGACCTGGGCCGCCCGCCGGAACGCCCGGACCCGGTAGGTCGGCGCGGCCGCCCGTTCGAGCTGGAACGCGATCTGCCGCAGCGCATCGAGCGGGTCCACCCGTTGTTTGTACCCGGGTGGCCGTTGTGCTGCAGCCCTGCGCCGAGGATTCCACCCGCCATGTCCACTTTCGAGTGACGCCCGCCGCGGCGCGATCTCATAACGTCAGAGTGTCCGGCTACCCGGTAGGGAGCACACGATGCGGATCTTCGTAGGGAGTTCCTGATGCCGATCGGGTATTTGTGGACGGTCGCGCTCGTGTCCTGGGGCGTGGCGTGCGCGCTCACCCGGTGGCGCAGGCTCGGCTCCTTCTCCGCCATCCCCGCGCTGGTGGTCAGCGAAATGCCGTTCATCGTCGGGTATCTGCTGATCGCCTCGACCATGCTCGCGCTGGCCGACGGCGACCTCGGCCCCCCGGCCGGCGCCGCCGGCGCCGTTGTCGCGCTGAAGGCGTACCAGCCGGGAAACGCGGACTAGCCATCGCCCGGGTCGTACATGAGCTGCAGGCGGGCCGCAGCGCTCGCGGCCGCGGGGCCGGGGGCGGTCAGGGGCAGGTGATCTGGCCCGCGCTCGGCCCGGCCGTCAGTCCGCTCACCGGCTGCCCGGCGGCGGCCGACGCCGGGTGCGGCCGCGGCCCGGCCGGCCGTTCGCGCTACCGGATACTCGGCGATCATTGAATTGGGCCATGCCGGGTTAGGCTGTGCTTCTGCCCTCCGCGGCCGCGTCGACCTGCGCGGCCTGACCGCGCTTGAGGTCCGCTGAGCCGCCCCGGCGCGATGGGACGGCGTGACGAGGAAGGCGCATGGCCGGGTACGCGCTGTTGATCCTGCCGTCGGCTAACCGCGTCTACGCCGGCGCGTCGACGATCCTGACCGAGTCCGAACTGCGGGTTTTCAACCATTCCGTTCTCGATGGCCGCCTCTGCGACCTGTCGGCCACCGCCATCGGCGGCGTTCCCTACGTGACGTTCACCGCCGCCGACCCGATCACCGCCAGGGACGCGGCGCTGCTGGCCAACCTGTCCTCGATCTACGCGCTGTTCCAGATCGAGGGCGACCTACTTCGGCCGGTGCCCCTGGAGCCGCTGGACCGGTTCGACGACGACCTGATCACGATCCCGAAGTACCAGGGCAAGACCAACGAGCAGTTCACCAAGCTGCTGCTCAACGTCACGCTGCTGGCGTCGGCGTTCGCGCACGAGTTCCTGGACCGGAAGTTCGCGGTGATCGACCCGCTCTGCGGCCGCGGGACGACGCTCAGCCAGGCGCTCATGTACGGGTTCGACGCCGCCGGGCTTGACCTCGATCAGAAGGACTTCGACGCGTACGCCACGTTCATCCAGACCTGGCTGAAGCGCAAGCGGATCAAGCACCATGCGGAACTCGGGCCGGTGCGCCGCGAGCGCCAGGTGGTCGCCAGGCGGCTGCGGGTCAGCCTGGCGGCGGCCCACAGCGACTACAAGGCGGGCGTGACCCAGCGCCTGGACGTGGTCAACGGCGACACGACGCGGGCGCTGGAGTTCTTCCGGCCCGAGACGTTCGACCTGGTCGTGACCGATGCTCCGTACGGCGTGCAGCATGGCAGCCGAACGGGCGCGAAGGGCCTCGCCCGCAGCCCGCTGGACCTGCTGGCCGACGCCGCGCCGGTCTGGGCCCGGCTGCTGCGCAGCGGCGGGGCGTGCGGCATCGCCTGGAATACGCTGCTGGCCCGGCGCACCGCCGCCGCGGAGATCCTGGCCGGCGCGGGCCTGGAGCCGGTGGAGTCCCCGGGCTACCTCGCGTTCAAGCACCGTGTGGACCAGGCGATCATGCGAGACATCCTGGTCGCCCGCAAGCCGTAGCCCCGCGGCGCGCCGTGGCCGGGCTACAAGATCTTGACTGTCAATAAGCTTGACTATATCGCCTGACTGCCCGTAACCTGCATGTCATGCCATCGGAAGCATCGGGGAACGAGGTCGTGATCCCGGCGCTGCTGCGCGCGGCGCGCGGCAGCTACGCCCAGGTCATCGAGCGGCACCTGGCCGCGGCGGGGTGCGACGACCTGCCCAGGAACGGCTCGTTCGTGCTGGGCGGCATGGTCAACCACGGCGGGTCGGCGGCGGACATGATCCACGGGCTCGGGGTCACCAAGCAGGCGGCCAGCCAGCTCATCGACACCCTGGTCCTGCGCGGCTACCTGACCCGGGAGGTCAACCCGGACGACCGGCGGCGGATGACGATCGGGCTCACCGACCGGGGCCGCGCGGCGGCCGCCGCGATCCGCGGCGCGGTCGGGGAGGTCGACGCCGAACTCGCCCAGATGATCTCGCCGACCGAACTGGCCGGCCTGCGGGCCGGGCTGACGGCGCTGGCCAAGCTCAAGGGTCGCGACTGGGCATGACCAGCGAACCAGGGACGTCCGGGGCGCCGCAGGGCCGCAGCCGGGGCGCGGCCCAGCGGACCTGGGCGCTCCCGGCCGACGACCCGCGGGCCGCCGGGCTCATCGACGCGCTCGAACGCGGCGACGCGGCCCGCCTGGCCGGGCTGCTCGAAACCGACCCGGGCCTGGCCACCTGCCTGATCGACTCGGCCCGGCCGCTGCACATCTTCGCCAACGCCCCCGGCCACCGCCCGGACCCCGAGGCGGTGGTGAACCTGCTGGCCGCGGCGGGCGCCGACCTGGACGCGCACGCGATCGACGCCTGGCACCACGAGACCGCCCTGCACTGGGCGGCGAGCAACGACGACGTGGCCCTCATCGACGCCCTGCTCGACGCGGGCGCCGACATCGAGCACCCGGGCTCGTCCATCAACGGCGGGCCGCCGATCGCCTCCGCGGTCGGCTACGGGCAGTGGGCGGCGCTGCGGCGACTGTGGGAGCGCGGTGCCAAGATCACCGTGGGCATCGCCGGGGCCCTGGGCGAGATGTCGCTGCTGACCCGGCTGGCCGGGACCGAGCCGCCCCCGGCGGCCGAGGACATCAATGTCTCGCTGTGGAACGCCTGCCGGGCCGGCCAGCTATCCGCGGCCGAGTACCTGCTGACCCGCGGGGCGGACCTAAACTGGCCCGCGCCCTGGTCGGGCGAGACCCCGCTGGACATCGCCAACCAGGCCCACCAACCAGCCGTCGTCGCCTGGCTGACGCGCAGCGGGGCCAGCCCGGCACCAACAGCACCGGCCTGACCCCGCAACGCAAACCCCCGCAGGCCCTTCGGCCGCCAGGCCTGCCGAAGGCTGGCCCGAGCGGCTGGCAAACGGTCTCGCGGCGCGCCAGCGCCGCGGCGGGGGGTTATAGGGGGTCGCCCCCCTAGGAAATCAGGAAATCAAGTACTTCTCCTCCACGTCACGCTGAAGGCATTGCCGCTGCTGTTCAGTGCTCCCGGCTGCGCCTCGACGTTGCCCGACGAGTCGACCATGGTGATCTCGTCGTCGGTGAACGACGAGATGGTCCCGGACTTCGAGGTGGTGGCCACCGTGGCGCTGCTCAGGCTGAACGTGCTGAAGTGCGACAGCGGCTCAACCCCGCTGGAGCCGCTGGGCGCCTCGGCGATCCACTCCGCACTGGAGTTGGAGCACGAGCACGACCGGGTGGTCGAGACGTTGTCACCCGAGCGGCTGGCGTCGGTGACCTTCAGCGCGTAGCTGTTACCGCTGCGCACCACCGAGGCGGTGATGCTGTCACCCGGCCGCAGCGTGGAGCCCACCACCTGGATGGCGTTGCTGGGATACATCTCCCACCAGGTGAAGTAGAAGGCGGTGCCGCCGGAGCACTCGATCAGCGTGCCGTCCTGCTCGACCGAATTACTGTTGAAGCCGTCGATCCCGACCCAGAACGCGGCGAGCGAGGTCGTGGAGGTGCAGGTGGCCGACGGCTCGGTCCACTTGCCCGTCACGGTGCTGTAACCGCTGCCGGTGTCGGCGTAACCCGACCAGTTGCCGCTCTGCACCTGGGTCAGGGCCTGAATCTTGGACATCGATCCGTCGGGGCTCAGCATCTGGTGATCGGTGCCGTGCTGGCCGATCATGAGGTGCTGAAGCGCGGAGCGGGCAGCGGCGGTGGCCTGAGCGCTCGGGGTAGCACTAGAGGTGCTAGCCCCGGCGGCGGGCCCGAAGGCCAGCGCCAGGCTGAGCGCGGGGACGCATGCCATTAAGGCGCGACCAAGCAGACGAGGGGGGCGACGATGCATGGGCGGTTGCCTCTCGCTTGACGCGGCCACGGTCGGCCGCTCGTATACCAAAACGTAACTTTGCCCGATCTTGATCACCAGTGACTTGCCCGATGTACGGTCCTTGCCCGGATGGCTCCCCTGGACCGAGTTGCGTAAGTAGCCTTGAGTGGCTGGGGTGACAGGTCTGGCCGAAACGGGCGGCTGGTACCATCTCGCCCGCCGACCATTGCGCCGGGCCTGAATCGTGTTTCCAAGGCGCTGCTCCGGTCTTCGTGCGGGCGCGATCCGGACAGGCGTTCGTCAGGTGAAGCGGGAACTCAACCGTACACAGATCCGGCACTGGCGCGTTCGTGAAATAGAATGGCCTGGATTGCCATGCACCAAGCGAACTGTAAGGACCTATACCTTGCCGATCTCCGGGGACGACGATAACGAGGAGCGAGCACCGCATGTCGATCGAGGAGATCGAGCTCGACATTCATGACTCATACCTGCGTCTCGCCGAGTCGGCCGCATTGGTTCGTTACTGCCACGAGCATTACCTAGACAACCTCAGTACGCCAAGCGATCAGCAGGCTCAGGAAACCCACGAAGACTTCGTCGTGTGGCACGCGGCCACAGATGTCGCACACGAAACTCTGCTCGCGGAGGCGGGGGCCGCGCATGATCAGGCCACGGGCGATCTGCCGGAAACCGTCAATACCCTTACCGCCGCTAATCCGTGGGCGCTGGCCGACTTCACCGATCGCCGATGGGACGAGTACGAGCCCGACCTCAAGGCGCCGTCCCCGACCGGCGTGCGCGTGGGCGCGCTGAACGTGGCGGACGGAAGCGCGATGCCCCCGGTGCCGGCCGTGGCGCGGTTCACCGGGCACGGCCATCTGCTGATCGCCGCGGAAAGCGGCGGCGGCGCAGGGGCCCGCGCCCTGCTGCAGGCCCTGACGCTGCGCCTGGCCGTGGCCACGCGGCCCGGCACCATGCGCTTCGCGCTCGCCGACCCGGTCGGCCAGGGCGAGCAGTTGAGCGGTTTCCTGCGCCTGCCGCCCGCCCTGCGGGTCGGCACCGGCGTCGCCTCCAGCGCGGCGGAGACCCAGGCCCTGCTGACGCGGCTCACCGATCATGTCGTCGAGGTCACCCAGACCAGGCTGACCAATGTCTACGACTCGGTGGAGGCCTACAACGAGTCCACCACGGGCGTGTCCGTGCCCTACCACATCCTGGTCCTGGCGGGATTTCCCGGCGGGATCAACGACCACTCGGCCGACCTGCTGGCCCGCCTGGCCCGCAACGGGCCGCGCGCGGGCGTCTACATCGTCGCGACCGTCGAGCACGGCCAGGAACGAACCCGCGGCTTCGACCTCGCCGCGCTGACCGGCAGCGCCATGGACCTTCACGTCGACCGCGACTCCAGGGTCACCTGGAACGATCCCGACTTCGGCCCGTGGGTGATCAAGCCGGACGTGATGCCGCCCGCCCAGAAGGTCAACGCGTGGCTGGACGCGGTCGGCTCGGTCGCCAGCGCGCACTCGCGGGACCTGCCGTTCGAGCGGATCGCGATCCCGTATTCGCAGCGCTGGTCCGCGGACACCACCGATGGCCTCGACGCGCAGATCGGCGTGGACAGCCGAGGCGAGCCGCAGCATTTCGTTATGGGATCGCGAGGCGTGCACAACGGCCTGGTCGGCGGCGACGTGCGAATGGGCAAGACAAATTTGCTGCACGTGCTGATCACCCAGCTCGCCCTTAAGTACCCGCCCGAAGAACTTGAGTTCTACCTGCTGGATTTCAAGGAGGTCGAGTTCGACGCGTATCTGACTCATAAACTGCCGCACGCCAAGGCGATAGCGTCGCGCACCGACCGCGAGTTCGGCCTGAGCATGCTCCGCCGCTTCCACGACGAAATCGAGCGGCGGGTCCGGCTGTGCCGCGAGGCCCAGGTCACGCAGCTTCCCGATTACCGGAGGGAAACCGGGCGGGTCCTGCCCCGGTCTTTGGTGATCATGGATGAGTTCCAGGTGCTGTTCAGCGAGGAGGACCGGCTTTCCCGCGAAGCCGCGGCCCTGCTGGCGGACATCGCCAAGCGCGGCGCCGCGTTCGGCCTGCATCTCCTGCTGGCCACTCAGTCACCTGGCGGCTCGCTGGTCCCGCACCTGCGGCCCGCGTACGAGCAGATGGCCCTGCGCATCGCCCTGGGATGCACGCAGCCGAGCGTTTCCCAGGCCATCCTCGGCGAGGGCAACGAGGCCGCGGCCAAACTCGCCCAGGCCGGCGATGCGATCTACAACGACCGCCGGGGTGAGGGCGCCAACCCGGTCATGAGGATCGCCCTGCTGCCGACCCGGGACCGGCTGGAGTGGATCTCCACGATCCGGGCCCTGGCCGGCGATCGGACGTACGAGCCTTCGGCGACCTTCGACCCCGACGAGCCGGCGGACTTCACCGCCAACCCGGCCTGCGCGGTCTTTACCGCTTCGCCCTCCGCGGGGGTCTGGGTGGGTCGTCCCCCCGAGGCAAGCACTGCGTCGCCCTCCCCGTGGCGGTCCCCGGCTCCCACCGTTCAGGCCTGGCTGGGCGAGGCGATCGAGATCAAGCCGGCCACCGCCGCCACGTTCGAGTGCTTCGTGCGGTCGAACCTGCTCGTCATCGGAGATGAGGAACGCGGGCACGCACTGCTCCTGGCTACCCTGCTCAGCGCCGCGGTCCAGCGCTCGCCGGCCGATGTCTCCTTCGTGATCGCGCAGTTCGCACGGCCATCCTCGGCCTTCCACGACTACTTCGCCCCGGCGGCGGACCTGCCGCATGAGGTGCAGGTAGTCGGCCCCGCCGCCGCGTCCGCCACGCTGCAGTCGCTGTCGGCCGAACTCGACGCCCGCCTCGCCGACGCCGGCGACGCGCCGCATACCCGCAAGTTCTTCCTGGTCGCGGGTCTGCACCGGTGGCAGGGGCTGGGCACCGACGGCGACTACGGCCGGCCGAGCGAGGCCACCACGCTGCTGACCAGGCTGGCCGAGCACGGGCCCGAGGTCGGCATCCACGTGGTCATCTGGGCCGATAGCGTGACTACGGCCGAACGCGCCCTGCGCCGCTCGGGCGTCGGCCAGTTCGCCCTGCGCGTCGGGCTGCGACTGCACTCCCCGGCCGAAAGCGACACCCTGCTCGGCGTGGCAGGGGCGGCCAGCCTCGCCGACGACCGCGCCCTGTTCCGGGATGCGGACTGGCCGCACGAGCAGGTGGAGAAGTTCAAGCCCTACTCGACCGCATCTTTGTACGCCTTCGCCCAGAGCGCCTTCAGGAGACCGGCATGACAGCACCGCCCGGCGACGCGTCGACCACGGCCCTGTCGCCGTACCTTTCCCTGCGCCAGGCGGTGCGGCCGGCCATCATCACCTACACCGTCCTCGCCGCCGAGCAGGAACGCGCCGGGGCCCTGGTCGCGGAGGCCGAGCAACTGCTCGAAGCCACCAGGAAACTGCTGGAGGCGGTCGGCCTGGTCCATCTGCTCAGCCCCAGGCCGGGCGAGGAGATGGCCGGCAACGACCGCGGAGACCGCCAGGCCCGACTGCTCGCCGCGTACGCCGACGCAGGGCTGCAGTGGGCCAAGGTCGTCGGTAGCTCGATCGCACTGGCCGACGAACTGCTCGCCCAGGCCCGGTGGGACGATGTGCTCCGGCTGGCCGAATTCCTCGACAACGCCGGCGAGACGGCGGTGGCCGAAAGCCTGCGCACACGGGCGAACGAGGCCATACGCGGCGATTTCTATGCCCGCATCAATAGCATTCACGACCGGATGACACAGGAGGAAACCGCGGCCGCCATCGATACGCTGCGATCCCTTCCGCGCGAATTTCCGGAGCGGAAGCTCGAGATCGCACTGCGCCTCAGGCCCCTCGGAACATCGGTCAAGAATGTGACCAGGCCCGACCGCCAGGCGAGGAACTCGATCGATTCGGCGATGAGCACCCTTCCTGACTCGGCGGATTACTACCTCGCCGTCGTGTCGGATATTTTCTATAGCCTCATAAAGTAGAAGTGCACGTACGGACCCCTCATCAGGCTAGGAAAGGCGAGTCGTGTCTGAGGTCAATGTAAGCGATATCGAGTCGCTGGCCGCTTTCAGGTCACACCTGCTCGAGTTCAACCGAGATCTGGCGGAGAGCTTCGCGCTCATACGCGCGCACTGGCGTGAACTCGAGGAAATCTGGCGCGATGACATGTACCGCCGTTTCGGCGACGCCCTGGAAGAGGTCACCCCAGGCATCGAGAAATACCTGGAGGCGACCCAGGGGCACGAGACTTATCTCATCTCCCTGGTCGAACGGCTCCGGGCGGTCCGCGAACTGAGGGCGGGGTGACGATCGTGGCGGACATCCACGCCGACATCGATGCCCTCAAAGAATTCAAGGACGCCCTCACCCACTTCCGGCACGCTCAGCGTGAGGTGGCCGAGCGCGGCGATCATCAGTTCGATGTGACACGCGCCTCGCTGGAGGAGAAGGCCGGCCGCTGGCGGTCCCTGCTGGCCCACAGGCAGGCCGATCTGACCGCGTGCCAGCAGGCGGCGGCGCAGGCGGCGGCGGACGACAGCGCCGAAGGCCGGCCAACGGACTGCGGAGCCCAGGGCCGCGCCGTGCAGGAGGCGCAGGAGCGACTCGAGCTCATCTTGCGCTGGCAGCAACGCGTCGAGGAGGAAGCCAGCCAGTTCCGCGGCGCCGCCACCCGGTTCCGGGACCTGCTCGACCTCGACATGCCGCGGACCGAGAACCACCTGCTGGCGATCATCAATGGGCTCGAGGCCTCGCGCCGCGTCCAGGTCGCGGGGTCCTGACCATGCCCGGGGAGGAGAGCACCGATGACCGAGCGCCCGGACCAAGACGCTGGTCACCTGCTCATGGTGATCGATTCCGTCTGGCAGAAGACCGAACAGCGCTGGCATGACGACATGGCCAGCCACTTCGACAGCCAGCACTGGGCGCCGCTGCTCAACGGGTCCCGCGCCTACCTGCGCACGCTGAGCGAGTCCATGGAACTGCTGAGCGCCGCCGAGCGGGACACCAACTTCTGACGGACTTGCGACCGCTCGCCGGACGGGCCCGCAGCGAGCCGCCGGATGCCGTGTTATCCGGGGCGGACGGGCGGGCCGCCCAGCGGGCCCTGGGCGACGCCGGCCGCCCGCCGATCACCGGCTCCCTGAGGCGTCACGCGCCGCATCGCCGCCGGCTGTGATCCACGGCCGAACGCGGCAAACGCGCACTCGACGCCGTCAGACGAATGTGGCCCGGGCCTGGCCGGACAGGACCGGCGGCCTGGTGCCCCGGCCGCGGCGGCGTCCGTCCAGTTCAGACCGGAACCTGGCCCGAGGGAACCGATGTCTGCCGGGCGGGCTCACCGGACGTGGCGGGCGAAAACCGCCCCGCGGGGCCGCCCGGAGCACCGCCTACGGTGATACTTTGCGCCGCCGTGACGCTGTACCTCCTAGTGCCGTCGGCGGTTGCCGCCCACGGCCCGTCACCTACCATGGGGCGCCCGGGCAGAACTCGTTATAAGGCCCGCTATAGGCCCCCTAGGGGTTTTCTGTGCCTCGGAGAGGTTTAGTCCCTGTCCGAGACTTCGCCAAATGGCCTAGTCTGCGGCGGGGGAGGAGTTAACTCGAACCCCTCCCCGCCCGAGACCACCGCAGGGCTCGGGTCCACCTTGCGCTGTAGGAGGCCCCGTGGTTTCTGTTGCTTCCGGCAGACACCGGAGGCTTGAGGCCGAGCCGTTGAGTACAGACGAATACCTCCCGTCGCCCGCCGGCGTGGCAGGTCCTCCGGCCGGAGCTAACGGCATGTGGGGACCGGGCCCGGGCGAGATGGCTGGACCTCAAGCCAGTGGCATGACCGGCGCTCCGCCGACGAACGGCTACCTGACCGGCCCCACCCCCGACTGGCCGCCCGACCTGAGCAGCACGGGCCCCTTCCCGGGGTGGAACGCGCCGCCACCCGATCTGCCTTCCGACCATCCTTCGGCGCCACAGCCCCGGGTGCGGGTCCCGCGCGCGCCCAGCCGCCAGGGGCCGGGCCCGGGCGGACCGGGTCCGGGCGGCCGGACTGGACCAGGGCGCCCGGCCATCACCGACGGCGGCCAGAACCGGCTGCCGCAGCGGCGGCCAGGAACCCAGCCCAACCCGGGCACCGCCGGACCACGAGGCAATCCCTCCGCGCAGGGATACGGCTCCGCGCAGGGCTACGGCCCCGGCCCGGGATACGCCCCTGACTACAACACCAGCCCCGGCTTTGACACCGGTCAGTACCCGGCGGCTCGGCCCCCCCAGGGCCGGCCCAACCCGGCCCGCGGCAACCCAGCCGCGCGAGGCAACCCAGCACGAGGCAACCCCGCAGCACGCGGCAACCCAGCACGAGGCAACCCCGCAGCACGCGGCAACCCCGCCCGTGGCAACCCCGCAGCACGCGGCGGCGCGGGCCCGGGCTACGGCCCCGCGCCGACGGGCTATCCGCCCGCTCAGGGCCCGGCGCCAGCCCAGGGCTACGCCCCGAACCAGGGATACAACCCGAACCAGGGATATGCCCCGAACCAGGGCTACGCTCCCAGCCCCGGCTACGCCCCCGCGCCGGACTACAACACCAGCCCCGGGGGTGGCCCTGCTCCGGGCTACGGCCCTGGCCCGGCCCAGCGCCCCGGCCGGAGCCCGAACCCGGGCCCGGCGGGGCGCCGCGACTTTGCCTCGGGTCCGGTTAACCCCCCGGTCCGGGGCAACCCGGGACCCGGCGGCCCGCCCGCGCGGGGCGCCAACCCCGGCCTGGGCGCTCGCCCGCCGCAGGGTTACGGGCCGCCCCAGGGTCACCGGCCAGGTCCGGGCAACCCGAACGTGGGCAGCCGGGCGGCCGAGGGTTACCGTCAGGCCCAGGGTTATAGCGCCGGACCCGGATACGGATCGCCCCAGGGGTCCGGACCCGGATACGGATCGCCTCAGGGGTACAGCCAGGCTCCGGGTTACGGTCCCGGCCCCGCTCGTCCCGGCCCCGCAGGTCCTGGCCCCGCTCGTCCTGGCCCGGCAGGACCCGGCCCGGCCGGGGGCCTCGCCCCGGGCCTGAGGACCGGGCCCGGTCCCAGCCCCAGCGAAAGCTTCGGCTCCCTGGCCCAGGACTACGACACCGACCCTGGTTACCGCCCGGCGCCCGAGGCTCCCGCGAACCGAGGCAACCGCCGGCTGTACGCCGTCCAGGACGGCACCGCTCCCGCGGTCGCCTATCCGCGGGGTACGCAGTCTCGCAGCGGCCAGCTCGCCCAGTTCGTAGGGGACCAGACCGGCCCGTTCGGCTTTGCCCGCGAGCCCGGTCCCGCTGATGGCGGGCCCGGCGGACAGATGCAGGCCGTCGCCGGCAACCCGGCCGCGTCGGTCACCTACGAGGCATGGGACCAGGCGGCCGCGATCCGCAAGGCCGCCGAGGACGACGCCGCCCGGATTCGCCAGGAGGCCACCTCCCAGGCTGCCGCGCTCCAGCGGGAGGCCGCCGATCAGGCCACCGCGATCCGCAAGGCCGCCGAGCAGGAGGCCGCCGAACTGCGCGCGGCTCTCCTGACCATGTCGGGTGAACTGGGCCGGGTCGCGACCTACGTCAACGATAACCTCGGGTCACCCGTCGGCCTGGCCACTATGCCGGCCCCAGCCCTCGCGCCCGCTACCGCGCCTGCCATCGAGCCGCCGAGGCCGAGGACCAGGCCCGACGGCCCAGTGACCCGCCCGGCTCGGCCGGACCGGACCGGGCGGCCCGCGCCCAGTCGGACTGGCCCCGCCACCAAGCCCAAAGCGCTCCCCGCCGGGAAGCCGGCCGGGCGGCAAGCGAAGGCCGCCAAAAAGATGACCGCGGCGCTGGCCGCCCTGGTCGTGGCCGGAGTCGCCGTTGGCACGGCGGAGATCGCCCTGCACGGATTGTCGTTCTTCGTCTTCCGGGCAAACGGCGCCGGAGCGTCCGTCACCGGTCTCGATGAGAACCAGGGTCCGGGTCAGGCCGATGCGCCGGGCGCGCATCACAAGCCCGCGACCGCGCAGGCCCCGGTGCCGCAGAAGACGGTCCCGCACAAGGCGGCGCACAAGAAGTAACACGCACAAGAAGTAACACGCATAAGAAGCAATACCTGCGTCACGGCAATACCCGGGATGCGGTCGGCATGCCGAGCTGAATTTTTTTAGCGCGCCACGAAAGGCAGGAGCAATGGGCCGACCGGATACGATGCAGCCTTTCCCCTACCCTGGGGAGCCACCTCGGCAGGATGGTTACCAGCAAGGCGGTTACCAGCAGGACGACTTCCCGCAGGACGACTTCCCGCAGGCTGGCTACCAGCAGACCGCCAGTTTCCAGGCCGACCCTTACCCGCAGGGTTATCAGCAGGCTAGTTTCCAGCCGGGCGCCTACCCGCAGGACAGTTTCCAGCAACGCGGCATGCAGCAGGACGTCTATCCTCAGGCCGAGCCCCAGGCGAGGCCGCAACGGCAGCGACCCGAAGAACAAAGGCCGGAGCGGGAGCGGCCGGAGTCGCGGCGGGCGCGGACAGTGGACGGGTGGATGGACCAGCCCACCCGGCTGTTCCCCAACCTCAAACGCAAAACCGTCGCCCTGTTCCTCCTGCGCCTGCCCGCGTTCGTGCCCTGGATC
>DATAVV010000092.1:0-18647 GCA_036267555.1 Streptosporangiaceae bacterium
AAGAGCCGGGGCAAGGTGTTCGGGATCGCCGAGACCGGCGCGGCCCCCGACCTCTACACGACCGCGCAGACCCAGGCCGAGGCGACCGCGTTCATCGAGGACTACGAGAGCCTCGGCGGTTCGGTCCGGTTCATGCTGATGTTCAACGACCCCTCCGCCGACGTCGACATCACCGCCAACGGTGGCGCCCTGATCCCCGCCTGGCAGCAGCTCTACAGCACCCTGACCACTCGCTAGCCGGGCGACTGCGGCTGGGCCCGGTTCCCGGCGGCCGCGGTCGGCACACCGCGCCGGGCCCGCGACGGGACACCGCGCATTGGACAACTTGGTTCGCGCGAAAAATGCCGCCGCGGGCAATACGCGAGCGGGCCCGGCCGGCCCGGCCGACCTTGAGCCGGATGACTCCACCCTTCTAGACCGGGCGCGGTCCGGTGACCGGCTGGCGATGGAGACGCTATGCCGCCGGTGCTGGAAACCCGTGTACCGGTCCTTCGCCCGGTTCGTCCAGGACCCGGCCGAAGCCGAGGACCTGACCCAGGAGGTGTTCCTGCGCGCGCTGCGGTCGATGCCGCAGTTCGAGGACCGTGGCCTGCCCTACCTGGCCTATCTGCTGCGCATCGCCGGCAACCTGGCCCGCGATCGGTGGCGGGCCGGGCCGAACCGTCTGGTGGTCACCGCTGACCTGGCCAAGGTGACCGAGCCCGGTCCCGCGCCCGACCGCCTGGCCTTCGAGAGCGAGCGCCGGAAGGCACTGCTCGCGGCGCTCGACCGGCTCCGGCCCGATCATCGGGCGGTGCTGCGGCTGCGCATTCTCGAAGGCAGGTCCACCAGCGAGGTGGCGGCGCTCACTGATCGCAGCCAGCAGGCCGTTCGCCAGCTCCAGGTGCGGGCCCTGGCGGCGTCGACCAGATGATCAACGATGCCGTGGCCCGGCGCGCGGCAGCCGGCCAGGCGGGCGACCCGGGCCAGCCCGGCCAGCCGGGCAGCGAGCCGGACCGGCCGCCGCTGACGGCCGATGAGGCTCTGGTGACCGAACTGGCCGCCGCCAGCGCCAGCCAGTTCGCCAACGGGCAGCAGCGGGTGCTCATCTCCAACCTGCCGCCGTCAGGGTGAGCCGCGCGGCAGAATCAGGCGCGCAGGCGCAGGCCGCGGGGGGTCGGGCGGAAACCGGCTGCCTCCAGGGCGCGGGCGAGCGGCGAGTCGTAAACGCCCGCGCCGTCGGCGCGCTCCACGGTGAGGCGGCCCAGGGCGCCCTCGCGCACGGCGTCGGCCAGCGCGGCGGCGGCCGGGTTGAGCAGGGCCGGGTCGCTGGTCCAGGACAGCAGGGTCTTGCCGCCGCGCTCGACGTAGAGCACGAGCTGGCCGTCGGTCACGATGACGAGCGCGCCCGCCTTGCGGCCGGGGCGATGGCCGCCCGGCGTCTCGTCCGGTCGCGCGGGCCACGGCAGCGCGGCGCCGTAGGCGTTGGCCGGGTCGGCCGCGGCCAGCACCACGACGGCCGGCTCCGGGTGGCGCGATGCCGGGTCCGGGTTTCCCGGGGCCGCCGGCGCCGGGCCGGGCGTCTGCCATGGATCGGGCGCGGGCGCCGGATCGGGCGCGGGCGCCGGGTCGGCCATGGCGCGCATCCTGTCCACCGCACCGGGCAGGGCGAACTGCGCCGCGCCTAGGCCCTCGACGAAGTAGCCGCGCCGGCACTGGCCGGCCTCCTCCATCGCCCGGAGCACCGGGTACAGCGCGCCGAACCCGCCGGTCACCCGCTCGGCCGCCACCGCGCCCCGGATCAGGATGCCGTGCCGGTCCAGCAGCGTGCCGGCCAGCGCGTGCCGCCGGCGGGTCGGGTCGGGCTCACCCGGCGGGACCAGGGACCACCGGCCGCTGACCGTCGGGGGGCCGCTGCGGCTCGGCAGCACGGCGCGGCCGACAGCGGGCCGGCGCAGGCCGGGCCGGCCCATCCGCCCCGGGTAGCCGGCCCGGCCCGGCCGCCCGGCGGGGCCAGCCCCGCCCAGAGCGCTACGGCCGTTGGCCGGTGTCGTCCCGGCCGCGGCCGGGGTAACGTCCGCCACCGGCCGGCCAGAGCCGAGCACTGTGCGCAGCGGGGCGAGCGTGTCGTTGGTCAGCCTGCCCGCCCAGACGAGGTCCCAGATGGCCGCGGCCACCGCCTGATCGGTGGGCGCGGCGGCCGGGTGTCCCTGATCCGCGGCGTCGGCCCGCGCCCGCGCGGCGGCCCGGTCGGTCAGCGCCCGGAAGAACAGCGCGCCCCCGCCGTCCAGGGCGTCGAGCACGCCGTCGTGAACCGGGGTCATCGTGATCTCGGCGGGCTCGGGGAAGAGCAGCGGGGCGGCGTCGGCGGGTGCGAGCACCAGCCAGCCGTCACCGCCGGGCAGGCCGCCCGCTCCCGTCCACACGATTTCGCCCGCGGCGGTGAGCTCGTCGAGCAGGGCCGCCGAGTAGCCGGGCACCCGGCCGGGCAGCACCAGCGTCTCCAGCGCCGATGCGGGCACGGCCGCGCCTGCTAGCTGCTCGATCACGTCGTACACGGCGTCGGGGCCGGCGGGGCGGGGGACCCTGGCCCGCCCGGGGCGGCGCTCGACCGGCCGGGTCGCCGCGTTCTGCCATCTGGGCAGGAACCTGGCCAGCACCTGATGCGGCACGGGCTCGGCCTCCCGGCGCAGTTTGGCCAGGCAGCGGCGGCGCAGGAGGCGGAGCACCCCGGTGTCGCACCACTCGGTCCCGCGCCCGCCGGGCAGGAACTCACCCTCGGCGGCCCGGCCCTCGGCCGCCAGCCGCCGCAGCGTGTCGGTGACCACGGCCACGCCCAGCCCGTACCGCTGGGCGACGGCGCCCGCGGTGAACGGCCCGTGGTTGCGGGCGTACCGGGCGACCAGGTCGCCGAGCGGGTCGGGCACCGGCTCGGTGAACGCGTCGGGCACCCCGGTCGGCAGGGCCACCCCCAGCGCGTCACGCAGCCTGCCCGCGTCCTCGACCGACGCGAAGCGCTGCTCGCCCGCGACCCGGACCTCGATGATCCGGCGCTGCGCGGTCAGTTCGGCCAGCCAGCCCGGCGCCGCTCCCGGCTCGGTGCACCGCTCCTCGGCGTCCTTCGCCGACAGCGGGCCGATCGCGCGCAGCATGTCCGCGACCTCCTCGCGGCTGCGGCAAGCGCGGCGCGGGGGCAGCCGCTGCAGGTCCCGCTCGGTGTCGTCGACGATCTCCTGGTCGAGCAGCTCTCTGGCGTCGGCCTGGCCGAGCAGTTCGGCCAGCAGCGACGAATCCAGGGCCAGGGCCTGGGCGCGGCGCTCGGCCAGCGGAGCGTCGCCCTCGTACATGAACGCGCCCACGTACCGGAAGAGCAGAGATCGCCCGAACGGGGAGGGGGCGCTGGTCTCGACTTCGACCAGCCGGATCCGGCGCGCGGCCAGATCCCGCATGAGGCCGGTCAGCCCGGGCACGTCGAACACGTCCTGCAGGCACTCGCGCACCGTCTCGAGCACGATCGGGAACGTGCCGAACTGGCGCGCCACCGAGAGAAGCTGGGCCGAGCGCTGCCGCTGCTGCCACAGCGGGGTCCGGCGCCCGGGCTGGCGGCGGGGCAGCAGCAGAGCCCGGGCCGCGCACTCGCGGAACCTGGCCGCGAACAGCGCCGACGAGCCCAGCTCGGCGGTGACGAGCTGCTCCACCTCGTCCGGGTCCAGCGCGGCGATCCCGGCGGCCGGCGGGTCGTCGGCGTCGGGAACCCGGATCACGATGCCGTCGTCGGTGTGCAGCGCCTGGACGTCCATGCCCGGGTACCGGTCGCGCAGCCGGGCCGCGATGGCCAGCGCCCACGGGGCGTGCAGCCGGGCGCCGTACGGGCTGTGCAGCACCAGCCGCCAGTCCCCGAGCTCGTCCCGGAAGCGCTCCATGACCAGGGTCTTGTCGTCGGGCAGGTACCCGGTCGCCTCGCGCTGCGCGGCCAGGTACCGGACCAGGTTCGCCGCGGCCCGCTCGTCCAGCCCGTCGCGGCGCAGCCGCTCGGTCGCTTCCTGCGGTCCGGCCGCCCCCAGCTCGCGGCAGTACTGGCCGATGGCCTGCCCGAGCTCGACCGGGCGGCCGGCCGCGTCCCCGTGCCAGAACGGGAGGCGGCCCGGCTGGCCCGGCGCGGGCGAGACGAGCACCTGGTCGGCGGTGATGTCCTCGATCCGCCAGGAACTAGCGCCGAGCACGAAGACGTCGCCGACCCGCGACTCATACACCATCTCCTCGTCCAGTTCGCCCACCCGCCGGGAATGCCGGCCGGAGCGGTCGCGCTCGCCGCCCGCCAGGAACACGCCGAACAGGCCGCGGTCCGGGATCGTGCCCCCGTTGGTGACGGCCAGCCGCTGGCCGCCCGGCCGGCCCTGCAGCATGCCGGTGGTGCGGTCCCAGACCAGGCGGGGCCGCAATCCCGCGAAGTCCTCGCTGGGATAGCGGCCGGCCAGCATGTCGAGCACGGCCTCGAGCACGGACCGGCTGAGGCCGGCGAACGGCGCCGCCCGCCGCACCGTCCGCTCCAGCGCGCCGACCTCCCAGTCGTCCATGGCGGTCATCGCGACGATCTGCTGGGCCAGCACGTCGAGCGGGTTGCGCGGCATGCGCAGTTCCTCGATCGCGCCGGCCAGCATCCGCCGCGCCACCACCGTGGCCTGCATCAGGTCACCCTGGTACTTGGGAAAGATCACGCCGCGCGAGACGTCGCCCACGTTGTGGCCCGCGCGCCCGGTCCGCTGCAGGCCGCTGGCCACCGAGGGCGGCGACTCGACCTGGATGACCAGGTCGACCGAGCCCATGTCGATGCCGAGTTCGAGGCTGGACGTGGCGACCACGGCCGGGAGCCGGCCGGTCTTCAGCGCTTCCTCGATCTGGGTGCGCTCCTGGCGCGACACCGACCCGTGGTGGGCCCGCGCCACCGTGGCCGGGGCGCCGCCCGCCGCGCCGGACGCCATGATCTCGGCCGGGGTCCGCGTCTCCCGTGCCTCCCGTGCCTCCCGTGTCTCCCGTGTCTCCCGCGGCGACGGGCCCGGCTCGCCCGCCCGCTCCTCGGCGCGCTCGGCGGCCAGTTCGTTGAGCCGGGCGCACAGCCGCTCGGCCAGCCGCCGGGAGTTCGCGAACACGATCGTGGACTTGTGGGCCTCGATCTCGTCGAGCACCCGCTCCTCGACGTGCGGCCAGATCGAGCGGCGGCGCACCGGGTCGTCCGGCGGCCTGGTCCCGTTGCCCTCGGGTCCCGCCGCGAAGTCGGTGTCGGGCCCGGCCGGGCCGTCGGCCGTCTCCAGGTCGGCCATGTCCTCGACCGGCACGACGATCTGCAGCTCGATCCGCTTGTCGCTGCGGGGCGCGGCGATCGTGACCGGGCGGCTGCCGCCGAGGAACGTGGCCACCTCCTGCGGCGGCCGCACCGTCGCGGACAGCCCGATCCGCTGGGCAGGACCGGACTCGGCGCGCAGGGCGTCGAGCCGCTCCAGCGAGAGGGCCAGGTGCGCGCCGCGCTTCCCGCCGGCCAGCGCGTGCACCTCGTCCACGATCACGGTTTCGACGTTGCGCAGCGCCTCCCTCGCCTGCGAGGTGAGCAGGAGGAACAACGACTCCGGGGTGGTGATCAGGATGTCCGGCGGCTGGGTGGACAGCTTGCGGCGCTCGTCGGCCGCGGTGTCGCCGGTCCGCACGCCGACCCGGATCTCGGGCTCGGCCAGGCCCAGGCGGCGCGCGGCGTGGCTGACGCCGGTCAGCGGCGAGCGCAGGTTGCGCTCGATGTCCACGGCCAGGGCCTTCAGCGGCGAGATGTACAGCACCCGGCAGCGCTGCCGGGGATCGGCCGGGACCGGCTCGGTGGCCAGCTTGTCGATGGCCCACAAGAACGCGGCCAGCGTCTTGCCCGAACCCGTCGGCGCGATCACGAGCGTGTTCTCGCCCTGGCCGATCGCGGTCCACGCCTGCGCCTGCGCCGCGGTCGGCTCGGCGAAGGCAGCGCCGAACCAGGCCCGGGTGGCTTCGCTGAAGCCGTCCAGCACTTGGTCGCTGACCGGCGAGAGGGCAGGCATCCTTCCATCCTGCCTTGCCCTGCCGACAGTTTGTGCCGTCAGCCGCGGGGCTTGCGACCGTCAGCCGCGAGGCTTGCGACCGTCAGCCGCGGGGCCAGGTCGCGAAGCGCTCCCGGAGCCTGGTGATCTGCTGCGGGCTGAGCCCGGACGCGGCGAACCGCCGGTCGCTGAGTTCGTCGAGGCGCCGGCCCGCGTCCGCGAAGTCGCGGTCGGTCAGGCCCGGGTCCAGTCGCTTCGCGAAGCCGATGAGCTGAGCCGGGCGGTAGCGGTCCAGCGCCGCGGCTGTGTCCGCGTAATCACGGGGCTCCACCCGGCTGGCCAGCGCGCACACCTTTGACCCGAGCACATCCTGGAGGTCGAGCACCGGGCCGATATCCATGTTCACCGGCGTGCGGTCCCGGTCGTAGTAGGCCATCTGCAGGAGGATCTGCTCACCGCCGGGCGCGGTGATGAGCCATTCGGCCAGGCCGTCGCCCATGCCGTAGAACAGGTCGGCGAGGCCGCCGGTCATGTCCCGCCGCTCGGCCGTGAAGCCCGCGGACTGCAGCGCCGCCTCGACCGGTGCCGCCGCCGCCGCGACGCCGGCTTCGGAGTCGGTGAACAGGTCGATATCGGCGGTGAACCGGTCGATGATCCCGTGCGCGATGAGCGCGTTGCCGCCGCCGAGCGCGAACCCGTGCCTGGCCGCGGCGCGCAGCACGATCGCGGCCACCTGACGGTGGAGCCTGCGTAGCGGCATTAAGCGATCGGCGTCACGCGGTCGGCGTCACGCGGCGGCCGCGGCCGTGGCGCGCAGCACCGGGTGGCGGTCCTCCCAGGCCTGCCGGACGCCCTCGGACAGGTACAGCCTCGGCCACAGGGCGATCAGCGTGTCGCGGTCCAGGTACGCGGCGAGGTCCTCGGGGCGGCTCGCCTCCCGCAGCACGATCTCATAGAGCCACTGCCGCATTTCCGGGTCGCTGAGGTCGAACGTGCGATCGGGAAGGCTCCAGAACAGCCACAGCGGAAGCTCGACGATCCCGTCGGCGGGGCCGTGCAGGTCGGCCAGGCTCGTCGCGACCAGCCCCGGCCGCGGCGCCCAGCCCGGGCGCGGCAGGCGCCGGGGAGCGGGCGCGGTGAGCTGGGCGCTGTCCATGACCTACAGCGTAGCCGCTGCCCACGGCAGGCGAAACTCTGTTCTAGACAGTTCATGCCGAGAACAGGTCCCTGAGGCTAGAAAAGATAATCGATAAATACTTGAGGAGCTAGTCTGACGCGCTCGTTTTGTCGGTACCGGGCGATAGCGTGGTCTAAAGACCAAGCAGCTCCCGCGGGGAGGTGAGCCCGATGCCACGTCCGGTGCCAGGAACCGGTCCCGACGACGGCGGGCAGGCCGCCTCACCCGCTGGCGGAGCGTTCCCGCCTGCTGACCGCCCCGCCTCTTGCGCCGGCGATCCCGCGCCGTCCTTTGATGGCTACGCCCCGGGTGCTGGCGGCACGGCCTGGCCGGATGGGCAGGATTACCAGGCGCTGCTGGACGGGCTGGCGGCGAGCGGGTTCCTGGACGGGCGGATGGAAGACCAGGACGCGGTACTGGCCGAGGAGATCGCGGCCGCCGAGGAAGACCGGATGCTCCCTGCGGACTCCGCGTGGGTGGCGGGTATCGCGGCGCTGGCGGCCGAGTACATGGAACCGGGCCCGTCCCAGGCCGGATGGCTGGAGGTCGCCACGGCCGAGGCGGGCCGGCTGGATGAGAATGCGCTGGCTGGTCTGGCGGCGGGCGCGCAGAAGCTTGTCTCACGGGGGCAGGCGATGGGGCTGGCCGCGGCGGCGCAGATCACGGCCCGGGCGGCCGCCGCCGATCCCCGCATCGGTGTGGCGGCGTCTGATGGGCGTCCGGTGCGGTTGTGCCAGGACGGCCTGAAGCAGATAGGGCTGGCGCTGATGCTCACCGACCACAGCGCCGGTGCGTGGGCGGACCTGGCCGTCACCCTGGCCTGGCGGCTCCCGGCCACCGGCCGGGCCCTGGGCGCCGGGGTCATCGATTACTGGCGGGCCCGGCTGATCGCGAACGCCACCTCGGTCCTGCCCGAAGACAAAGCGCGGGAAGTGGAGGAGAAGATCCTGCCGCGGGCCGGGAAGCTGACCACGGCGGACCTGCGGGACAGGCTGCACTGGGCAGTGATCGCCGCCGACCCGGACGGCGCGGAGCGGCGGCGCAAGGCGGAGGAACGCCAGGCGGATGTGCGGCTGTACCCCGACGATGACCAGACCGCGACGCTGCACGCGTCGAAGCTGCCGCAGATCGAGAGCGCCGCCGGGTACGCACGGGTCAGCGCAATGGCAAAGGCGCGGATGGCAGCCGGGTTCCCGGGCACCCTGGGGTTCAACCGGTCCCAGGTCCTGCTCGGCCTGATGCTGGACACCCTGCCGCCGATCCCCCCGGCGGAGGGAGCCCCACCCGACGACTACAACCCCGGCGACGGCGGCCCCAACAACGGCGGGCCCGGCAAGAGCTGCCCCGATGGCAACGGCCCGGGTCGCAGCGGCCCCGGCCATGGTGACTGTGGCGATGGCGGGTCTGGCCAGAACCGGCCGGGGCATGGCCCCGGCGACGAGCCCCAAGACCCCAACCGCCGCCCCCAAGGCTCCGGTCCCGATCGCAACGGCCTGGGTCGTGGCGGTCCGGGGCGTGGCGGTACGGGCCGTGGTGGCTCAGGCGACGGTAACCCCGGCCAGGACCGGCCAGGTGACGACCCCGCGGGCGGCGGGCCGTGGGATGACCTGCCCGCGCCGCGGGACGAGGACGCCCCGCCGGACGACGGCCTTGATGAACTAGTCGGCCAGAACGAGGACGGCCAGTCCTGGGACCCCGCCGAAGAAGACGACGACCCCTTCGGGACCGGGCCCGCGCCGCAGGGGCCCGCGCTCGGCGTGATCCCGCCTGCTCTCCGCTCCGCAGCCAGCCAGCCCGTGACCGGCCGCCCCGCAGACGGGCGGCCGATTCCGGGGTTGCTGGACGTGACACTGCCCTGGGTGACCCTGACCGGGACAGACGCCCGGCCCGGGACGCTGGGCCGGATCGGCGCGATCACCCCGGTCCAGGCCCGGCAGCTAGCACAGGCCGCCGAAACCGACCCCGCCGCCCACTGGCGGATCATCATCACCAACGACACCGGCCAGGCGATCGCGGTCACCCGCATCCGCCGCCGGAACCGAAGCGGCCTCGCGCCCCCCTACCAAAATATCCCGCCTGGCACCGGACCTCCCGGCACAGGCCCGCCGCCCGGGACAGGACTGGTCGGCCGGATCACCCTCACGATCAGCGAGGACACCCTCGCTCAGTACGGCGTGCTCACCGGCCGTCGGCGGGTCCTCAGCAAGGCGCGCGGGGAAGCCGGGTCGCTGTCGGCGATGGCGGTCGCGGGGTTGCGGGCGGCGCGGCGGCCGCTGGAACGGGCACGGGCCCAGAAGGAAACCGACCGTGCCGCGGGCGGCTGCGCACACGGGGATGAGTCGGCCGCCTACCGGCCACCGCCACGGCTGCGGGAGTTCGTCATCGCCCGGGACGTGACGTGCCGCAACCCGGCCTGCCGCCAGCCCGCCTGGCGAGCCGACCTCGACCACACCATCGCATTCGAACGCTGCGGGCGGACCTGCCGGTGCAACCTCGGCGGCGCATGCCGACGCGACCACCGGCTCAAACAGCATCCGAGGTGGAAGCTGGAGCAGACGCGGCCCGGCGAGTTCACCTGGACCACCCCCGCCGGGCGCAAATACACCACCACCCCCGACGTCCATCCGGTGTAACCAGCAGAGCACAATCAGCCAGGTCACTGTGCCGTTCGGTGCTCGACGAGCAGGATCTGCCCGTCGGTGAGGTGTTCACTGACGACGGCCGGTCGGCGTGGAACCCGAGAGTTGTCCGCAACGACTGGGAACGGCTCATGGCCATGCTGGAATCTGGCGCATCAGCCGAGGTGACTGTCAGCGACATAGAGCGGTTCACGACGCGGGATGTCCTGGCCGTGGACCTGGCCCGCCGGTTCGTGGCCGAACGGGTCAAGGTGCTGCGCGCGGAGCACGCCGGCGTGTTGGACGAAGACGAGGCACAGACGATGGTGCTGGTCGAGGAACGGCGGATCCTGGACGGTTTCTCAAGCCAACGAGCCCAGCTGGTGCCGGAATTCGGCACGGGGTGGTAGCCGGGCTGCTTCGGCAGGTAGGGGAACAGGTGCCCGAGCTGGGCGTAGCACATCCGCAGCCAGTGGTGCTCCGACCGGGCGCCCAGCAGTACCTGGGCCACGGCCAGGCAGGCCAGCTCGGCGTCCGAGAGCTTCTTCGGCCAGCCCGGCCGCCGCTGGGCAGAGGTGATCACATGGTCGTCGATCTCCACGTACAGTGCCGTCAGGAGGGTGTCGAGGTCTGCAGTCACGAGCGACCATCGATGCCCTCCTCCCATTTCATGATCAACCCGACACGCCGCAGCCGCCGGGTTGGGAATCACTCATCTAGGGCGTGACCCCGCCGTTGACGCCGCAGTTATGCGGACTGGATGCGACCGTGCTGATGGTGCTGCGTGACGCATTCCGCTACCGGTAGGGGCCCCGCAGAGGCGGGAGCCGCGCCGTACCCGGGCCGAAACACCCCGGCAGTTCAGGCGGTTTCGGCCCGGGACAGGTGCGGCCCGGGACAGGGCAGCGGCGCGCTACGGCGCCGGGCTGGTGCCCGCGGGGGCGGGGACCGGGGCGGGGGCGGACTCGGGGTCGGCGGTGTAGTGCTCGGGCAGGGTCTCGTCGGCCCCGGCGGGCAGCTTGAACGCGCGGAAGACCAGCGTCAGCACCACCGCGACCACCAGGTTGAGGACCAGTGCCACGATCGCGATGTACATGATGTGGCCGAACACCGGAGCGGCGGAGCCGCCGAAGTGCGCCTGCCCGTTGCCGGGCGTCCGCCACGCCTGGATCGTGCCGTACACCTCGGCGGCGGCCCAGCCGATGATCAGCGCCCAGCGGTGGAACCAGCGTGTGTACAGGCCGGCCACGATCGCCGGGAAGGTCTGCAGGATCCAGATGCCGCCGAGCAGTTGCAGGTTGATCGAGAAGGTCTTGCTCAGCTCGAGCACGAAGACCAGCGCGCCCAGCTTCACGATCAGCGAGACCAGGCGGGCGACCCGGGTCTCCTCGGCCGGGCTGGCGTCCGGGCGGAAGAACTCCCGGTAGATGTTGCGGGTAAACAGGTTGGCCGCGGCGATCGACATGATGGCCGCGGGCACCAGCGCGCCGATGACGACCGCGGAGTAGCCGATGCCGGCGAACCAGGACGGGAACATGTGCTCGAACAGCAGCGGCACCGAAAGCTGGGTGTTGCCGCCGTTCGCCTTGACCCCGGCGTTGACCGCGGGCGTGGCCAGGGCCAGGTACCCGAACAGCGCGATCAGGCCGAGGACTACCGAGTAGGCCGGGAGCGCGGCCATGTTGCGCCGGATCACGTCGCGCCGCTTGGTCGCGAGCACCCCGGTGATCGCGTGCGGGTACATGAACAGCGCCAGCGCGGACCCGAGCGCGAGCGTGGCGTAGGCCCATTCCCCGGCGGGCGCCGTGATGAACGTGCCGAACGGCTTGCCGGTCTTGGGGTTGGTCTTCGGCAGGTGCGCCTGGGCCACGCCGAAGATGTGGCCCCAGCCGCCCAGCCGGGTCGGGATGTACAGGATCGCGACGATCACGGTGACGTAGACCAGGGTGTCCTTGACGAACGCGATCAGCGCCGGGGCGCGCAGGCCGGCCAGGTAGGTATAGGCGGCCAGGATGACGAACGCGATGATCAGGGGCAGGTCCTTCAGGAACGCGTTGCCCGAGCCGCTGAGGCCCAGGACGATCAGCACCGACTGGATGCCGACCAGTTGCAGCGCGATGTACGGCATCGTGGCCAGGATCCCGGTCACGGCCACGGCGAGCCCAAGGCCCCGCGAGCCGTACCGGCCCCGGATGAAGTCGGCCGGCGTGACGTAGTTGTGCACCCGGGAGACCGACCACAGCCGCGGGATGAAGATGAACACGATCGGGAAGACCATGATCGTGTAGGACAGGGCGTAGAAGCCCGCCGAGCCCGTGGCGTACACCAGGGCCGGCACGGCGATGAACGTGTACGCGGTGTAGAGGTCACCGCCGAGCAGGAACCAGCTGATGAACGAGCCGAACCCGCGGCCGCCGAGACCCCACTCGTTCAGGTGCATCCGGTCCTGCGCCGGGCGCCACCGGGCCGAAGCGAAGCCGACGCCGGTCACGACCGCGAACGAGATCAGGACGATGATGAACGAGACCGCGTTGATGTGCGTCACTTCTCATCCCCCCTGCCACCGCCGGCGGGCCTGGTCCGGAGCAGTAGGTACGAGATCCAGACCAGGATCGCGACCGCGGGCATCCAGATGAGCTGGAACCAGTAGAAGAAGGGGAAATCGCCGAGCTTGGGCGTGGACCGCGCGTACAGCGGCACCCAGAACGCGCCGACGATCCCGATGAGCAACAGGATCGTGACGGTGACCCGGACGGCGGGGCTCTTGCCGGGCGGAGTGGGCTGGGCCATCGCATCCTCTCAGGGGGTGATGCGCGACGGCTGTCCCCCCGCTCGGCCATCGCATGCAAACGAATGCGTCATGACATTTGCCACAATGGTGCTCCTGCGTCACCGGTCCGGCAATAGGGCTTTTACGCGATCTTGACCAAGCCCGGGAGCAGCCGAGGCGGGCGAACCGGGGGTCCGGCCTGTCGGTACGGTCGATCCCGGAGCATGATGCAGGTAGGCGACAACGTCGGGGGGAGGCGTCATGGCCAATCTGGGTTCGGCGCTCGAGCGCGCGGCGACGGAGCACGCCGGCCACCCGGCCGTCCGCCTGGACGACCTGGTGCTCACCTATGCCGACCTGCGGGAGGCCGCGGGCCGCGTGACGTCGCTGCTGTCCACGCTGGGCGTCGCGCCCGGAGACCGGGTCGGCGTCATGCTGCCCAACGTGCCTGCCTTTCCCATGGCCTTTTACGGCGCCCTGAGCGCCGGGGCCGTGGTAGTGCCGATGAACCCGCTGCTCAAGAGCCGGGAGGTCGCCTACTACCTGGGCGATTCCGGCGCGAAGGTCCTCTTCGCGTGGTACGGCGCGGCCGACGAGGCGGCCAAGGGCGCCCTGCCGGCCGGGGCCCGGCTGCTCACGGTCAGCGAGCCCGACATGAACTCGCTGCTCGCCGGCTTGTTCCCGGTGCACTCGATTGCAGCACGCGACGACAACGACGACGCGGTCGTCCTCTACACCTCCGGCACGACCGGCCAGCCCAAGGGGGCCCAGCTCACCCACGCCAACCTGGCCCGCAACGCGGAGCTGACCGTGTCGACCCTGCTCAGCACGGGCCCGGACGACATCGTCATGGGCTGCCTGCCGCTGTTCCACGTCTTCGGGCTGACCTGCGGCCTGAACGCGACGGTTTTCGGCGGCGGCACGCTGACGCTGCTGCCCCGGTTCGACCCGGGCCAGGCGCTGCGCATCATCGAGCGCGACCAGGTGACGATCTTCGAGGGCGTGCCCACCATGTACGCGGCCATGCTGAACCACCCCGCGGCCGCGGACACCGACGTCTCGTCCCTGCGTACCTGCGTGTCCGGCGGCGCGGCCATGCCCGTGGAGATCCTGCACGGCTTCGAGAAGGCGTTCGGCTGCATGATCCTCGAGGGATACGGCCTGTCGGAAACGTCCCCGGTCGCCTCGTTCAACCACCCGGACGCGGAGCGCAAGCCGGGCTCGATCGGCACTCCGGTGGCCGGCGTCGAGATGCGCGTGGTCGGTCCCGACGGCGGCGGCCTTCCGCCCGGCGAGGTCGGTGAGATCGCCATCCGCGGCCACAACGTGATGAAAGGCTACTGGGGCCGGCCCGAGGCCACGGCCGAGGCGATCCCCGACGGCTGGTTCCGGACCGGTGACCTGGCCCGGGTGGACGAAGACGGCTACTTCTTCATCGTGGACCGCAAGAAAGAGCTGATCATCCGCGGGGGATACAACGTGTACCCGCGGGAGATCGAGGAGGTGCTCTACGAGCATCCCGCGGTTGCCGAGGCGGCCGTGGTCGGGATCGCGCACGACTCGCTGGGCGAGGAGGTGGGCGCGGCCGTCGCGGTCAAGCCCGGCGCCTCGGTCACCCCGGAGGAACTCCAGGCCTTCGTCAGGGACCGGGTCGCGGCCTACAAGTACCCGCGTCAGGTCTGGCTGGTGGACGAGTTGCCGAAGGGCCCGACCGGCAAGATCCTGCGCCGCGCCGTGCAGCGCCCGGGTAGCGGGGAGCCGCGTTGAACACTGATCGGGGTGACCCCGAGCCCGGCGCGGGCGCCTTCGAGGCCGCGGAGGCGGCGAGCGCGCTCGACCTGCTGCTGTCCGACGCGGCGCTCGGCGTGGCGCGCCGCTTCCTGCCCAACTCCTCGACCCTGCGCTTCGCCCTGGGGCTGGCGCGCAGGCCCGGGACCGTGGCCCGCCGCGGCGCCTCCCTGGCCGGCGAACTGGCCAGCATCGCGGCGGGCCGGTCGGCCATCGCGCCCGGACGGCGGGACCGGCGCTTCGCCGATGCCGCGTGGTCGGGCAACCCGCTGCTGGCCCGGGTCGTGCAGGCGTACCTGGCGTGGGCGGGCACCGCGGAGTCGCTGCTGGCCGACGCCGAACTGGACTGGCGCGACACCGAGCGGATGCGGTTCGTGCTGAGCAACCTCATCGACGCGGCCGCGCCGAGCAACAACCCGCTGATCAGCCCGGAAGCCTGGAAGGCGCTCATCGACAGCGGCGGGCTCAGCGTCATGCGCGGACTCCGGTCGCTGCTGTCGGACCTGTCCGCGCCGCCCCGGGTTCCGGCCATGGTCGCCGCGGATGCCTTCGAGGTGGGCCGCGACCTCGCTGTGACGCCGGGAGCGGTCGTCGCCCGCTGGGACATCGGTGAGCTCATCCAGTTCGAGCCGGTCACGGAGTCGGTCTACTCCTGCCCGCTGCTGATCGTGCCGCCGATGATCAACAAGTACTACATCACCGACCTGGCCCCGGGCCGGAGCATGATCGAGTACCTGGTGGGCCAGGGCCACCAGGTGTACGTCATCTCCTGGCGGAACCCGGACGCCCGGCATCGCGACTGGGACCTGGACAGCTACGGCACCGCGATCACCGGCGCGCTCGCCGCGGTGCGCTCGATCTCACGAGCACCCCAGGCCAGCATCTGCGCGCTGTGCTCGGGCGGCATCGCCAGTTCCATGGTCGCCGCCCAGCTGGCCGCCACGGGCCGGCTGGGCGAGCTCGCGACCCTGTGCCTGGGCGTGACCGTGCTCGACCAGGCCCAGGCGGGCACGGCCGCGGCCATGATCGACCGGCGCACCGCGCACCTGGCCACGGCGTCCTCGCAGGCCCGCGGTTACCTGGACGGCCGCGCGCTCGCCGAGGTGTTCGCGTGGCTGCGGCCCAACGACCTGATCTGGAACTACTGGGTCAACAACTACCTCAAGGGTCAGACACCGCCGCCGTTCGACATCCTCTACTGGAACGCCGACACCACCCGGCTGCCGGCCGGGGTGCACCGCGACTTCATCGAGATCGCCCTGTCCAACGCGCTGACCAAGCCGGACGAGGCCACCATGCTCGGCTCGCCGGTCGACCTGTCCCGGGTCGACATCGACTCCTACGTCGTGGCCGGCATCGCTGATCACCTCTGCCCCTGGCAGTCGTGCTACCGCAGTACCCGGCTGCTCGGCGGCACGACCCGGTTCGTGCTGTCCACCAGCGGCCACATCGCGTCCATGGTCAACCCGCCCAGCAACCCGAAGGCCACCTTCCAGGCCGCCCCGGACACCCCGGCCGACCCGCGGGACTGGCTCCGGGCGGCGCAGACCGTGCCCGGTAGCTGGTGGCCGGACTACTCGTCCTGGCTCGCCGAGCGCAGCGGCGGCAGGCAGGCGCGCCGGCCGGGCCTCGGCCGCAAGGGCTTCCGGCCGATGCAGCCCGCGCCCGGCAGCTACGTGCTCGACCGCTAGCGAACCCATGCCGATCATCAGGGGAAGGCGTCCCGCCCGGACCGACGTGCGCAGCGTCGTGGTCGCCGGGCACCAGATCCGGGTCGGCGTCCGGCCCGGCGACGGGACCCGCGTCCCGCTGCTGCTGTTCAACGGCATCGGGGCCAGCCTCGACCTGCTGGCGCCGTTCGTGGACGCGCTCGACGCCTCCCTCGAGGTCATCCGCTTCGACGTGCCCGGCGTCGGCGGCTCGCCGCTGCCCGCCCGGCCCTACCGGTTCACCGGCCTGTGCCAGCTCGTCGCCCGGCTGCTGGACACCCTCGGCTACGACGGGCCGGTCGACGTGCTCGGGATCTCCTGGGGCGGGGCCCTGGCCCAGCACTTCGCGGTCGCGGCCCGGCGCCGCTGCCGGCGGCTGGTGCTGGTCGCCACCGCGACCGGCGCGATCATGGTGCCCGCCCGGCCCGCCGTCCTGGCCCGGATGATCACCCCGCGGCGCTACCTGGATCCCCGGTACCTGGAGCGGGTGGCCCCGGCCCTGTACGGCGGCAGCGCGCGCACCGAGCCAGACCGGGTACGCCAGCTCATGCACGCCGACAGCCGGGTCGGCTCGCCGCGCGGCTACCTGTACCAGCTCGGCGCGGGACTCGGGTGGACGAGCCTGCCGTTCCTGCCGCTCATCCGGCAGCCGACGCTGATCCTTTCCGGCGACGACGACCCGCTGATCCCGCTGGCCAACGCGCGGCTGCTGCGGATGCTGATCCCGGGCGCGCGGCTGCACGTCTATCCCGGCGGCCACCTGAGCCTGGTCACCGAGGCCGCCGCCCTGGCCCCGGTGGTCGACGCGTTCCTGGCCGCGGCCGACGCGAGGAGAACCACCGGCCCGGGAGCCTTCGTCTAGATCCATCCTTAACGCGGCGCCCCAGCCAGTCCGGCGCCCCCGGCCACCGGGGCCCCCGGGCCGGCCGCGGGCGCTGCGGGTCTCATGATCCCTTTGCTGTGGAGCGTCGACTGCTCTATGGGCCCGCTAAGTCTCCACAGCAATGGACCGCGGGTGGGGCACCGGGTGGCTCCGGCCGAGGTGGCTGGGTCCTGCGGGTAGCCTGGCCGCCGTGCGCCTGACTGAGTTCTGGGAACGGATGCGCGCGCAGTTCGGGGACGTCTACGCGGAGAGCGTCGCCAAGGACCAGGTGCTGGCCCTGCTCGGCGACCGCACCGTGAACCAGGCCCTGGCCGACGGCGTGGACGCCAAGACCGTCTGGCGCGCGGTGAGCGAGACGTTCGATGTGCCCGAACGGCTGCGCTGAGCCGGCCGGTGCCGCGTCCCGCCGCGTCGTGCTCGTCTCGGGGGCGCCGGGCGCGGGCAAGACGAGCCTGGCCGGGCCGCTGGCGGCCGAACTGGGGTTCGCCCTGGTGGGCAAGGACCGGATCAAGGAAACCCTGCACGACGCGCTGGGCGCGCCCGAGTCCGGCCTGACCTGGTCGCAGCGGCTGGGGGCGGCCGCGATGGAAGTGCTGTGGGCGCTGGCCGCCGACGCTCCCGCGGTCGTGATCGAGGCGAACTTCCGGCCGCGCAACGCCTACGAGCGGGGCCGGATCCTGGCTTTGTCGGCCAGCCCGGTCGAGGTGAACTGCGCCTGCCCCGCGCAGGAGGCCAGCCGCCGCCTGACCGCGCGGGCGGCGGGCCGCCATCCCGTGCACGTGGTGCATAGCCTGGCCCCGGAGGTGCTGGCCGAATTCGACCAGCCGGTGGGCATCGGCGAGGTGATCACGGTGGACACGACCCGCCCGGTCGACGTCGCCGCCCTGGCGGACCGGGTCCTGGCCGGCCTGCGGGCGGGCGTCTGACGGCGGCCGGTCCGCCGTCGTGGCGAGGCGATTTCGATAGTGCCGGCGTGTTGTGCCCATGATCGAACAGCTGTTCGTCTAGCATAGACACCGCGGACCGTCTCGCGGCTCCACGACAACGTTCCGGCCGGCCTGATGAGGTGACATGCCGGCAGTGCGACCCAGCATCCCGGAAATTGTCGGTGGCGGCGCGTAACGTCGGCGCCGATGACGAGACAGGCCCGCGGAACAGGGCCTTGGCAGTAACCGACTTGGCAGTAACCGATCACGCACCGCCTGGCACACGGCCAGGACGGGAAGCCCATGATCCCCACGGGAGTACACATGGCACCGAACGACAGGGCGAGCACCAAGGGCGGCGACAGGGAGAAGTCCCTGGAGACCGCACTCGCCCAGATCGAGCGGCAGTTCGGCCGGGGCGCGGTCATGCGGCTCGGCGACGAAACCCGGCTCCCCATAGAGGTGATTCCGACCGGGTCTATCGCGCTTGACGTGGCCCTCGGCATCGGCGGCCTGCCCCGCGGCCGGATCGTCGAGATATACGGACCGGAGAGTTCGGGAAAAACGTCGCTGGCCCTGCACGCGGTGGCCAACGCGCAAAAGGCGGGCGGCATCGCGGCGTTCATCGACGCCGAGCACGCGCTCGACCCCGATTACGCCAAGAATCTCGGCGTGGACACCGACGCGCTGCTCGTTTCCCAGCCGGACACCGGCGAGCAGGCGCTGGAGATCGTCGACATG
>DATAVV010000093.1:0-4705 GCA_036267555.1 Streptosporangiaceae bacterium
GGTGATGGCCGGGGCGAGGAGGGTCTCGCCGGCGGCCACCGCCCGCACGGCGCCGGTCAACTGCTCGCGGCTGGCGTCCTTGAGCAGGAAGCCGCTCGCCCCCGCCTTCAGGGCGTGGTAGACGTACTCGTCCAGGTTGAAGGTAGTCAGCATCACAATCCGCGCCCGGCAGCCGGCCTGCACGAGCCGGGTCGTCGCCTCGATACCGTTCATCTGGGGCATGCGGACGTCCATCAAGATCACATCGGGGTCGAGCTGCCGCGCCCGGGCGAGGGCCTGGGCTCCCGTCGCCGGCCTCCCCGGCGACGGACAGGTCCGGTTCGGCCTCCAGCAGCATCCGCAGGCCCTCGCGGACGAGGTACTGGTCATCGACGATCAGGAGGCTGATCACGGCGCCCCGCTGCCAGCCGACAGCCCGTCCCCAAGCGACAGCCCGTCCCCAAGCGACAGCCCGTCCCCGAGCGGCAGCCGGGCGCGCACGGCGAAACCTCCACCGGGCCGCGGGCCGGTGCGCCCGACACCGACATCGAGGTGATCATCAGTGAGGTCCGCCCGGACGGCGAGGAACAGTATGTTCAGGCGGGCTGGCTGGACGTGGCGCAGCGGAAGCTGGCCGCCGCCGGGAACGGAGCACGGCAATCCAGCCCGCTGCGCCCGTACCAGACGCACACGCAGGCCAGCTATCAGCCGCTCACCCCGCATACGCCGGTCTACGCGCGGGTGGAACTGCTCCCGTTCGAGCATGTCTTCCGCGCGGGCTCGAGCATCCGGATCACGATCGACTCGGCCATGGGCGCCGTCCAGTCCACCGGATACTGGGGGCTGACCGGCCTGCCCGCCCCGTTCCAGGACACTGTCTACGCCACCCCCACCCAGCAGTCGCAGATCGTGCACGGCCTCATCCCGGGAGCCACAGCCAAGGCGCCGCTGCCGGCCTGCGACACCATCGCCGGAGAGCCATGCAGGCCTAACGCGGTGCCGTACCGGCGGGCAGACTGGCGATCCCGTAAGGCAGCGCGGCAACGATCGGTTAAAGACTATTTATTCATAACGCGGCGCCAAGGCTGGCCTTCCCCGCAACGCGTTAATGTGCGAGCCTCATGCGCTGCCGCGGGCCGCCGGTTGCGGGTCAGGCCGAGCCGCGGATGACCAGTTCGGTGGGGAGGATGACCGCGGCGGGTGGTTCGCCGTCGATCTGGCTGAGCAGGAGCCTGATCATCTCATGGCTGATCCTCGACCAGGGCTGGCGGATCGTGGTCAGCGGCGGCTCGGTGGTCGTGGCGGCCGCGGAGTCGTCGAATCCGCCCACGGCCACGTCGTCGGGCACGCGGCGGCCGGCCCGGGCCAGCGCGCGCATGGCGCCGTGCGCCATCAGGTCGGAGGCGACGAACACGGCGTCGAGGCCAGGCGCGCGGCGAAGCAGTTCCTCGGTGGCGGTCATGCCCGAGGCCTCCGAGTAGTCGCCGTGGGCGATCAGTTCGGGCGCGGCCTCGTCGCCCATGACGTCCCGGTAGCCCGCGAGCCGCTGCGCGCCGCCCGGGCCGTCCAGTGGCCCGGTGACCGTGCCGATGCGGCGGCGCCCGGTCGACCGCAGGTACCGGACCATCTGCTGGGCGCCGCCGCGGTCGTCGGCGGCCACGTGCGCGATCCTGACCTCGTGGCCGGGCTGCTCGCCGCAGGCGACCATGGGCACGTGGTAGCTGGCCAGTTCCTCGACGACCGGGTCGCCGGAGTGGGTCGAGATCAGCAGCACGCCGTCCACGTGGCCGGCGGCCACGAACCGCGAGACTCGCTTGCGGTCTTCGTCCGTGCCGGCGATCGCGAGCACCAGCGGCATGTCGTGCTCGGCCAGCGCCTGGGTGCAGCCGCGGAGCAGGGTGGCGAAGTTCGGGTCCTCGAACAGGCGCTCCTGCCGCTCGGACAGGATGAACGCCACGGACCGGGACCGGTGGGTGACCAGGCTGCGAGCGTGGTGATTGGCCACGTAGCCGGTCTTGCTGATCGCGCTGCGGACCGCGGTGAGCGCTCCCGGACTGACGTTGCGGCCCCCGTTCAGCACCCGGGAAACGGTGCCACGGGACACTCCCGCCAGTACCGCGACATCCTCGATGGTCGGGCGCCCACGCCGGACTGACCTGGCTGACCTGGCCGGCCTCGGGGGGCGGTGTCCTTCCGCGCTGGGCACCTGCTCACTCCTCCGCGGCCGCCGCCGTGTGGTAACGCTGTGATCCTATGCTGTTGGGACCGCTCCCAGAATCAGCACCAAACGGCGGCCGTGTCAACCTCGAGGGCGCCAGGATCTGATCCAAATCCGTCCGATAAACCCCTCATCTTACCTATTGACCAAGGTGCCGGCCGGAGTTACATTGTGGGCCACCCGAGTACCGGTATGTGAACGCTCCCAAATTCGCGTCGCGTGATCATGGAGGTGGCCGGCGTGATCATGAAGAGAACCGGGCTGAGTCGACTGGGTACCGCGAGGGCCGGGCTGAGCGCGCCGGGCACCGGGCGGGCGCACCGGAGGCGGGCCGGGGTCGCGACGGCCGCGGCCGCGGCAGCGGTCTCGCTGGTGCTCGCGGCGTGCGGGGGTAGCGGCGCGGCCGGCACCGCCCAGAAGGGGGCGCACCAGAAGGTCACCCTGACCTGGTGGACCTGGACCGCGAACCCCAAGTCCGTGATCAAGAACTTCGAGCAGAAGTATCCCTGGATCACGATCCCGGCCCCGCCGTCCTACGGCTCGGGCGCGACCTTCTACCCCAAGCTGACCACCGCGCTCGCCGCGGGCAACGGGCCCTGTGTGAGCCAGGTCGAACTCGACCACCTGCCGCAGTTCACCCAGGCCCACGACCTGGTGGACGTCGCCAAGTACGACGGCAAGTACGCCAAGGACTTCCCGGCCTGGGTCTGGAGCCAGGTCACCCAGGGCAGCGCGCTGTACGCGATGCCCGAGGACATCGGCCCGATGGGCCTGATGTACCAGCCGAGCGTGCTGGCCCGGTACCACCTGCCGGCGCCGACCACCTGGGCGACGTTCGCCTCGGACGCGGTGGCGCTGCACAAGGCCGACCCCTCGATGTACCTCACCTACTTCCCGGTCAACGACGGGGACTACCTGGAGGCGCTGTTCTGGCAGGCCGGGGCGCGCCCGTACCAGTTGCTCCCCGGCGGCACGTGGAAGATCGACGTGGACGGGCCGGCCGAGCAGAAGGTGCTCAACTACTGGGGCACGCTCGTCGATGAGCACGCGGTCGCGACCGAGAACGACTTCCAGGCCGACTGGGGTCACCACATCGCGAGCGACATGTACGCCGCCTACGTCGGCGCGGCCTGGTCGCCCACCTACGAGGTGGACGAGTACCTGACCAGCGCGCACCCGCAGACCTACGCGGTCACGCCGCTGCCGCAGTGGACGGCGGGCGCCCACGCCGAGGCCAACTGGGGCGGCTCGACGAACGCGGTCACCAAGGACTGCCCGGCCGACGAGGTCCAGGACGCCGCGCTGTTCGCGGCCTACATCAACACCTCGCCCAGCGGGCTGTCGGTCGACGAGAGGCCCGCGACCACGACCGGCGGCGGGCGCGGGCTCTTCCCCGCCTCGCTCAGCCGGGCCAGCGTCCCGGAGTTCAGCGCCGCGGTGCCGGACTTCACCGGCCGGGTCAACGCGGTGTTCGCGTCCAACTCCGCCGACGTGCCGACCAACTTCGAATGGAGCCCGTGGGACACCGAGTTCGGCAACTACATCACGGCGCAGATGCCCGCCGCGGCGGCCGGCAAGGAGAGCTGGACCAAGGCCCTGCAGGTGACCCAGCAGCAACTGGTCTCCTACGCCAAGGACGCCGGTTACCCGGTCCAGGGTTAGGCCGCCGATCGTGCTGGTCAGCACCGGGCAGCGCGCGGGCCGGGCCGGGCAGGCCCCGGACCAGGCCCGCGCGGGCCGCGGCCGGGCACCGCTCGCCCAGCGGCAGGCCGGGACCGGCCTGGTGGCGCCGTTCCTGGCCCTGTTCGCGGTGTTCTTCGTCGCCCCGCTGATCTACTCCCTCGCGCTGAGCCTGAAGGCGGGCGGGACCGGGGCGTTCGCCGGCCTGCTCAACTTCCACGCCGTGCTCGCCAACAGCCAGTACTGGGGCGGCGTGCAGCGGATGTGCTACTTCGGGGTCATCCAGGTCAGCGTGATGATCGGCCTGGCCCTGGTCCTGGCGCTGTACCTGGACAGCACGTACTGCGTCGGGCGCAAGCTGTTCGCACTCGTCTACTTCCTGCCTTACGCGGTGCCCGGGGTGATCGCGGCGATCATGTGGGCGTTCCTGCTCGAGCCGGACCTGGACAGCGCGCTCAAGCTCCCGCACGCGCTGGGCCTGGCCAGCGGGCCGGTCAACCTGCTCGACTACCGGCTCGCGCTCTACGCGATCATGCTGATCGTCACGTGGGAGTTCGCCGGGTACAACATGACGATCCTGCTGACCAGCCTGACCAACGTGCCGCGGCAGATCGTGGACGCGGCCAGGGTCGACGGCGGCTCCGAGCTCAGCATCGCGCTGCGGATCAAGTTCCCGCTGATCCGCAGGACCGTCATGTTCACGGTCATCCTGTCGATCATCGGGACGCTGCAGTTGTTCAACGAGCCGGTGGTGCTCAACGACATCGCCTCGATCGGCACCAACTACACGCCGAACCAGATCATCTACAGCACCGCGTTCTCGTTCGG
>DATAVV010000094.1:0-5621 GCA_036267555.1 Streptosporangiaceae bacterium
GTTGACGTCCTCCATGATGTCGATCTCGCCGTTCTCCGGCCACTGGCCGGGCCCGAGCATCCAGAACGCGGGCCAGTACCCGAGCCCGCTGGACGGGTTGGGCTGCTCGATGGAGGCGGTCACCTCCAGTTCGCCGCCGGCCGGCGCGCCCACGTTCGCGCTCGTGGTCTGGATGCGGGCCGACGTCCACGAACTGCCCGAGCCCAGCGCGGTGAGATCGAGGTCCCCGTTGCCGTCGAGGTAGCCGTTGCTGGTCGAGTTCGTCATGGTCTCGATCTCGCCGGTGCCGAAACTGGAGCCGGCCCCCGTGTCGTACATCCAGCTCGAGGACGGCGCGGTGCGCGCCGAGCCGTTGAAGTCGTCGCTGAACTGCGTGGTCCAGCCGGACGGCGGGGGCGGGACGGCCAACGGCGAGGCCATGGCGCGGGCGGCGGCGACCGGCGACGCGGTCGCGCGGACGGCGGCCGCGACCGCGGGCGCGTGCACCGCGGACGACCCCGGCGTGGACTGGGCGGCGGCCGGCAGCGCCGCCACGGTCAGGGCGGTGGCCGCCCCGGCCGCGACGATCAGCGCGGCCACCCGCACACCTCTCCGGCGCACGCGGCCCCCGGTCCGTCGGAACGCCCTCCGAGCACTTCGCATTACACCGGTCACTGGCCCGCACCTCCTGTGTTAAGGAACTAATAAAGAGGCGTTAATGAACTATAAAGAAACTTTCCTATTTATTTTGGGGCGAGAGTAACCCGGCGTCCGGGCGCCGTCAATAGGCAGATTTACGCCAGATCCGCGGCGCGAGGTCAGGGGGCCCGGGCGGGAGGTCAGGGCTTCGGGCTGGCGAGATCGGAAGGTCCGGGCTGGCAAGATCAGGAGTTCGGGCAGGACCGCCCTCGCACGGCCCCTGCCTAGATGATCACGGCTATGAATGTGGCGCGGGGGCACATCGAACTGCCCCAGGTTCACATTCATCGGCGATCGGCGCGGCCCAGTGACGGCGCGCGGCCCAGTGACGGCGGATGCTGGGGGTGCCAGGGCCATGGCGGCCGGGACCAGGCGGGAGTCAGGAGACCAGGACCAGGACCAGGGGCCAGAGGCCAGGGGCCAGAGGCCAGGGGCCAGAGGCCAGGGGCCAGAGGCCAGGGGCGCCAAGACCAGGAGGGTCGGGATCAGGGCGGCCAGGAGCAGGAGCGCATGACCGCAGGGGGTCAGGAGCTGAGATCAGGAGTTCAGGTAGCGCACCACGGCCATGACCCGGCGGTGGACCTGCTCGTCGTCGGGCGGGAGGTCGAGCTTCATCAGGATGCTGGCCACGCGCTTCTCCACGGCGCCCATCGAGACCACGAGCGCCTCGGCGATGGCCGAGTTGGACCGGCCCTCGGCCATCAGGCCGAGCACCTCGCGCTCCCTAGGCGTCAGCCGGCTCAGCGGGTCGGCCTGGCGGCTGCGAGCCAGCAACTGGCGGACGACCTCGGGGTCCAGCACGGTCCCGCCCGCGGCCACGCGCCGGACCGCGTCGATGAACTCGGCGACGTCCGCGACCCGGTCCTTCAGCAGGTAGCCGATGGCCCGGGTTTCCCCGGCCAGAAGCTCGGTCGCGTACCGCTCCTCGACGAACTGGGAGAGCACGAGCAGGGCCACGCGCGGCCAGCGGCGCCGGATCTCGATCGCCGCCCGCAGGCCCTCGTCCCGGTGCCCGGGCGGCATGCGGACGTCGATGACCGCGAGGTCGGGCTGGTGCGACTGCACCGCCTTCAGCAGCGAGTCGGCCTCGCCGACGCCGGAGACGACCTCGATGTCGTCCTCGGCCAGCAGCCGGGTAATCCCCTCGCGCAGCAGGACGCTGTCATCGGCGATCACCGCGCGCACGGAACCACCGCCTCGATGTGAGTAGGGCCGCCCGGCGGGCTCGTGACCGTGAACGTGCCGTCGACCGCGGTCACCCGGGCGGCCAGGCCGGCCAGGCCGCCGCCGGGCTCGACCCGCGCCCCGCCCTGGCCGTCGTCTTCGACCAGGACGCGAAGCAGGCCGCCGGACTCGGTGATCATAACCGCGGCGCGGGTCGCGCCGGAGTGCTTGGTGACGTTCGTTATGGCCTCGGCGGTCACGAAATAGGCCACGGCCTCGCGGGCCTGGTCCGGCCGCTGGCTCAGCCGGACCTCCACGCGCACGGGAACCGCGCAACTCGCCACCAGCGCCGACAGCGCCGCGTCCAGGCCGCGCTCGTCCAGGACCGACGGGTGGATCCCGCGCACCAGGCCGCGCAGGTCCTGGATCGCCGTCTTCGCTTCCTCGTGCGCCCGGTCGAGGAGCGACCTGGCCGCGTCCGGGTCGCGCTCGAACCGCGCTTTGGCCAGGCCGAGTTCCAGCGCGAGCGAGACCAGCTTGGGCTGCAGCCCGTCGTGCAGGTCGCGCTCGATGCGGCGCCGCTCGGCCTCGGCGGACTCCACGGCCAGGGCCCGGGCCGCGCCCAGGCGCTGAACCTCGGCCGAAAGCTGCCCGCTGCGGCTCGGGCCGAGCAGGGCCCGGGCCAGCGTCACGTCCAGCGCCGAGCCGAGCCTGATCTCCAGCGGCCACGCGAACAGGCACGCCACGCCGAGGAGCGGGTGCAGGGTCCCTATCCCGGTGAAACCGGCGACCATTCCGACCCAGGTGAAGCTCACGGCCGTCAGCGACGCGCCGGTGACCGGAAGGCGGATGAGCTGGTAGGCGACGAGCCGGCGTACCGCGGGCGACTGGACCCAGGCGCGCTGCCGCTGGCCGAACGTGAGGTCCGGGTCGGCCTCGGGCAGCGGCGGGGCCTCGATCTGGGCGCCGGCCAGGCGGCTGATCCTGCGGCGGTCCAGGCGGGCCATCCGGGCCGAGAGGCGCAGCGTGGCCGACAGGACGAGCAGCCCGAGCCCGACGATCCACGACAGCGCGCCCGAGGCCAGGAGCGCGACGATCAGCACGGCGAAGAACACCCCGCCGGCCACGAGCGAGGCGACGAGGCTGGCCACCGCGCGCCAGGTCCGGGCGGCGACCGGCCCGGTCAGGATGGCCCAGGCGATCTGCGCGCCCTGGACTGGTTCCGCGGGCGCGGGGGGCACAGCTGTGGCAGGTGCCTGCGCCGGCGGCTCCCTGTCCACACCGCAACGATACGCATAACCGGGCGGTGCCCAGGGGAGGCAAGCCCCCGTCCGGCGGGGGCAGGACCCCACCCGGACCGGGGGACTGCGCCCCGCTCGCTGGCGCACCCGGGCGCGCTGGTCCAGAACACCGCGGCGTTCCCCGCTCGGCCTGACCCGCGCCCGCACCCCGGCGCAGAGTCCCCTGCCGGGCCACCTGCTCGGCTGGACCGTCCTGCGCCAGCACCTCCCGTCCCGCCCGGGTCTTCGCCCCGCGGCGTGAGCCGGGCCCGATAGCGTTGCGGAACATGGCGATCGAGACGCGCCCGCTGGGGCGGACCGGAACGGACGTGACCATCCTCGGCTACGGGGCCATGGAGCTGAGAGGCGAGCCCCGCGGGCCGGCCATCGACGACGCGGACGCGGGCCGGGTCCTCGGCGCGGTGCTCGACGGGGGCATCAACCTCATCGACACCAGCGTCGACTACGGCCGCAGCGAGGAGCTCATCGGCCGGTACCTGCGCCACCGGCGTGACGAGTTCTTCCTGGCCTCCAAGTGCGGCTGCCTGCTCGAGGTCCCGGAGGACACCCCGCCGCCGTACCCGCACGACTACAGCCCGGCGAACGTCAGGGCCGACGTCGAGCAGAGCCTGCGCCGGCTCGGCACCGACCGGCTGGACCTGGTCCAGGTGCACATGTCGCCCAGCCGGTCCCAGCTGGAGCAGGAGGGGACCGTCGAGGCCATGCAGGCCCTGCGGGACGAGGGCAAGGTCCGCTTCCTCGGCATGTCAGGCCTGCTGCCGAACCTGCCCGACCACATCGCGATGGGCGTGTTCGAGGTGTTCCAGATCCCCTACTCCGCGGTCCAGCGCGAGAACGAGGACCTGATCACCGCGGCCGCGCGGACGGGCGCGGGGACGCTGATCCGCGGCGGCGCGGCGCGCGGGGCGCCCGCGCCGGACAAGGGCTGGCGCCAGGGCCCGATCGGCCTGGCGCAGGGCGAGGGCGAGCGCCGCTGGGAGGATTCGGGCGTGGATGACCTGCTCGACGGCATGAGCCGCCTGGAGTTCGTGCTCCGCTTCACGCTCAGCCACCCGGACCTGTCGAGCACAATCGTCGGCACGTCCAGCCTCGATCACCTGAGGTCGAACCTGGCTGTCGCCGAGAAGGGCCCGCTGCCCGCCGATCTCTACCGGGAGGCCAGGCGCCGCCTGCCCGGTCCCGGGCCTTCAGCCTGAACGCGGCCCGCCGCCGCACTGGCCGCCCCCGGCCGGGTGTGGCCCGGGGGCGACGCCGCGGGCCGGCTAGAAGCGGTTGCCGAGGATCGTGTTCCTGCTGCCGCGGTTCAGCAGCGGCCCGCCGGTGTTGGGCAGCCGCCGCCCGCGCCGGTTGAGCCCGATGTAGTTGTTCAGCACCTGGTTGCCGCGGGTGCCCGCGGTCAGCGTCACGCCGATCCCGGTGTTGCCGCTGATCAGGTTGGCCGGGCGGGCGAGCAGGTAGCCGATCGAGTTGCGCTGCGCGGTGCCGCCGACCAGCACGCCGCCCCGGCGGTTGGGCAGGGCCTTCACGCCGAGGATCGCGGTGCCGACGAACGTGCTGAACACCCGGTTGCCGTACGCCCGCCCGGTGATGGCCAGCCCGTAGCCGCCGTTGCCGGAGAAGGTGTTCTGCGGGATCACCGAGCGCCGCGATCCGCCCACCACGTTGCCGTGGGCCGTGCCGTCGATCAGGACGCCGTCGCCGCCGTTGGGCAGCACCGCGTTGCCGTCGGTGTTCAGGCCCACGATGTCGGGGTCGACCGTCACCCCCGAGGCGTTGCCGCCGATCTCGATGCCGTTGCCGGCGTTCCCGGAGAGCACGTTCGTCCGGGCCAGGTTGCCGCCGCCGGTGGAGGTGATCAGCAGGCCGTCGCGCCGGTTGGGCACGGCGCCCCCGAACGCCGCCAGCCCGCCGAAGGTGTTGAACGTGGTGAACCCGCGCGCCCGGCCGGTGACCTCGATGCCGTTCCTGCCGTTGCCCGCGGACACGTTGCCGAGCGGGATCACGCCGCCGACCTGGGTGTTCGCCGAGGAGCCCGCGACCAGGACGCCGTCGGCCCTGTTCGCCACCGTGGTGGCGTTGTTGGCGCCGATGCCGAAGAAGTTGCCCTGCACCACGGTCTGGTTCGCGTTGGTCACGCGCAGCCCGTTCCCGCGGTTGCCGGACAGGACGTTGTAGTAGACGAACGGGTTGTTCACGAACTTGCACCCGACCAGGGAATTGCCGTTCGCGCCGTCGATCCAGACCCCGTCGCCGGCGTTGCCGATCGCGCCGTCCCCGCTGGCCGTGGTGCCGACGAAGTTCCCGTTCAGCACGTTCCTGGTCGCGCCGGCGGCGATAAGGATGCCGCTGCCGGCGTTGCCCGACACGAGGTTGCCCAGCGGGGGCACCACGAACACGGGGGTCACCGTGCCCTTGTTGCCCGTCGGGTTGTTCACCTTGCCGGTGGCCTTGTCCACGAACGCGGTGCCGCCGATCTCG
>DATAVV010000095.1:0-3814 GCA_036267555.1 Streptosporangiaceae bacterium
ACGCCCGCGGCCACCGGCGTCGCGCTGTGCCTGGTGCGCATGCGGATCGACGGCGATCTCGGCTGCTGGGCGGGCTTCGTCGCGCACGGCACCATCGGCCTGAGCCGGATCTCCGTGGCCGGCGAGTTCCGGCTGCTCACCACGCAGCTCAACGGATACCCGGTGGCTGCCGACCTGACGAACGGGCGGTTCGCGATGTTCGCGATCAGCGGCGAGCCCCCCACCGGCTATCTCGACCTGACCAAGGCCCAGGCCGATTTCTTCAAGGACAGCGCGGCGTACTTGCGCGGCGGCGACATCGTTCTCGACGACTTCGAGTACCGCGCGATCCAGATGACCTGGGTCACGGTCGTGCAGCGCGAGCAGTGGCTGAGCCGCGCCATGACGGCCAGCCAGCGCAAGCCCGGCGGCGACCACGACGGGTACCTGCCGCAGCCCTACGAGCAACTGGCCGAGGCGTACCGCCGGGCGGGGGACGACCATGCCGCGCGCCGCATCCAGCTCGCCAAATACCGGCAGCGCAACCGCGTTACGAGCTGGCGCCGCTGGTACAGCAAGCTGTGGAACCTGCTGCAGGACGCGGTGATCGGCTACGGCTACGCGCCACTGCGCGCCCTCATCTGGCTCGTCGCGCTGTTCGCGCTGGGCGTGGCCCTGTTCCGCTACGGGGCCAAGCCGTACCCGATCGCCGACATCCACCGGCACTTCACGCTGAGCGATTCGGTGGGCTACACCCTGGATCTGCTGCTGCCCGCGAGCGCGCTGCAGGAGCGCCAGGTGTGGCAATCGGCCAACGGCCTCGGTGAAGTGGCCGCATCAGGCCTGGTGGTCTTCGGCTGGCTGCTCACCGCCACCGTGTTCGCCGCGGCTGCCCGCGTACTGCAGCGGAACTGACGGCGTTTCGCCCGCGGGCCCTGGCTGACGTCAGGACGTCAGCACGTAGAGCTTGCGGTGGCCCCTTGGGCACACGATCACGATCTCGCGCTCCTGCGGAGGCAGGTACTCCTCGATCACGGCGACAGGCTCGTCCCCCGGAAGTTCCACGGTCTCGTTGCAGCCAGCTTCCAAACACAGTACCCGCGACATCTACTGCCACCTCAATCCTCGTACGTCCCCGACGTTCCGCTAACTGGTCGCGGCCGCCCCCGCGTTCTCACGCCGACGGGGATGCGGCGCTTTCCGCGGCGGTGCCGGCCTCGGGAGGACGACCCTCCGCGGCCCTCCCCGCGGTCCCGGCCTCGGGGGAACGACCCTCCGCGACCCCCCCGGCGGCCGTGGATTCCCCGCCTTGCTGCTCTGGCTCGCCGTGCCCGTTGACGAATTCGATGCAGATCTGGTTGTCATTGCAGGTGTTGACGACGCTGATCGCGCTCTGGTATTGCTCTTCGGACATTTCCTGCGGCTTCAGGCCCATTTCCCTGGCTTCGATTATGTCAATGGGAAACATATGATGGGTGTAGCCGTAAACGAGCCTGGAAGCGATCCTCTCGACCTTGAGCTGATCAATCTCCGCGCTGCGAGAGAGCAGTACGTGCGCGTACCTTTCGCCCATCTTCAGGCTGCGCCCCCAGGCGCCGAAGTCGAGCGACCGCGTCTGCGAGAGCATCGGCGTGATGCTGCCGATCGCGAACTGGGCGGCCGCGTTGAGGGAGTCGGTGAGCAGCAGCTTGCCCTGGGTCACCGCGGCCAGTTGCTTGAGCGCCTGCGAGAGCGTGGAGAACCCGAACTCGCGCACGTAGTCCACGCTCTGGTAGCAGTCGAGGGCCGAAATGTAGTCGGTGGGGTTCCGCGGGTCCCTGATCTGCGTGTCGAGCGGTCCCAGTTCGCTGAACGGCGACATGTAGATGGTGTTGGCGCCCACGGCGATCAGCGTGCTGGCGCTCTTGGCCTTGCGCGGGACGTAGACGTTGAGGCGCTCGGCGTACCGGGACAGGAACAAGACCGTCCGGAACGCGCTGTCGAGGGGCCCGCCCGTCGAGTCGAGGATGACATTGATCGTCGCCTCGGGGGGTGACTTCGGGTAGCCGAAGCGCTCCTCGCACGCGAGCTGCACCCGGCGCTCGCTCGGCATCCCCGGGTCGCCCAGGCCGGTGAGGCGGCCTATTAATAGCAGGCAGGGCGCGCCGCCGGCCAGCGAGGCGAACTTCCGGCCCGCGGCGTGGATCGCCTTACGCTGGCCGGGGTCCAGGTCACGGTAGAAGAAAGAGCCGTTTTCGGTCAGCCCGATCGGGCCGTTGGCCGATTCGCCTCCCAGCATGGAGCCATTTTCCGAGATGGTCATTACGCGCCCTTCAAATGGCATTTCAGGCACCGCGCGAACGCGCGGCCCCCTAGGCACTTCACCCGTAGGGGCCCATCGTCCCACTTTTCACAGCAAATGTCACTCTGTGTGATTTAAATTCAGGTGACCGGGATGGCCGGGTCCGGCAGGATCGGGGCATGGCACCGCCTTTTGTCCCCGGCCTCGAGCTGGCCGGGGCGTATTACGCCGAGGTCGTGCGTCCCCTGCTGGACGAGGCGTTCGCGGGGCTGCCGTACGCGGCCGCGCTGATCGACGCGGGATCGGAGGTCCTCGGTTTCGACACCGAGCGCTCCACCGATCACGACTGGGGCCCGCGCCTGCAGGTTCTCCTGGCCGATGACGGGCCCCCCGGCCTGGCGGCTCAGGTCGGCGCGATGTTGTCGCGGCGGCTTCCGGCGGCCTTCCACGGCTACCCCACCGCTTTTGCCGTAACGCGGCGGCCGGGTGAACCGGGCCGCCCCCAGGTCGATGTGGCCGACGTGGGCCGCTGGCTGCGCGGCCAGCTCGGGTTCGACCCGCGACTCCCGGTCTCCACGGCCGACTGGCTGGCCACGCCCACGCAGCGGCTCGCCGAGATCACCGGCGGGGCGGTCTTCCACGACGGGGCCGGCGATCTGAGCCGGGCCCGGGCCAGGCTGGCCTGGTATCCCCGCGACGTCTGGCTCTACGTCATGGCCGGCCAGTGGCAGCGCATCGCCCAGGAAGAGGCGTTCCCGGGCCGCTGCGCCGAGGCCGGCGATGAGCTGGGGTCGGCCCTCGTCACCGCGCGGCTCGCCCGTGACCTGATGCGCCTGGTCCTGCTCATGGGCCGCCGCTACCCGCCGTACAGCAAATGGCTCGGCAGCGCGTTCGCCCGGCTTCCCGGGGCCGCCGCGCTCGGCCCCCGCCTGCGCGCCGCCGTGGCCGCGACCGGCTGGGCCGTCCGCGAGCAGAACCTGAGCCGCGCCTACCGCCTGGTCGCGGCGCAGCACAACGAACTGGGGATCACCGAGCCCCTGGACCCGAGCACCCGGCCCTACTTCAACCGGCCCTTCCAGGTCCTGGGGGCCGGCCGGTTCGCCGAGGCACTGCGGGCCGAAATCACCGACTCCGAACTCGGGTCCCGGCCCCCGTTCGGGGCCGTGGACGGCTTCATCGACAGCTCCGACGCCCTGGGCCATGCCGAGTTCCTGCGGGCCGTGATCGCGGCCGCCAGGCCGCCGGCAAACGGCCGCTAGCCGCCAGCCGCCGACCCAAGCCGGCCGCCGGCCGCCCTGGCCGCCTGGCCCAAGCCACGCCGACCCTCAGCCGACAGCCAGCAAACCACGGCGGCCCGCCCCGGGGTGTGCCTAGCCGGAGCGGGTTGCGGCCAGGAACGGACCCCGGGGCGGGCCGGGTCACTTGCCCGCCGGTTAGCTGGCGTGGGCGAGGGGTGGCTCGGGTTCGGTGAGGCGCTGGCGCAGGTGGCCCAGGGCGTGGGCGAGCAGCCGGGAGACGTGCATCTGGGAGATGCCGAGCTGGGCGCCGATCTCG
>DATAVV010000096.1:0-16734 GCA_036267555.1 Streptosporangiaceae bacterium
CGTGCTCGACGTCGACGGCATGGCCGACCGCACGATCCTGCTCGACGGCTGGTCCAAGACCTTCGCCATGACCGGCTGGCGGCTCGGCTTCGGCGTGTTCCCGCCCGCCCTGGTCGAGCCGGTGACCCGGCTGGTGATCAATTCGGTGTCGTGCACGTCGGCGTTCAGCCAGTACGCGGCCGCGGCGGCGCTCGAGGGCCCGTGGGAGCCGGTCGAGCGGATGGTCGAGGAGTTCCGGCGCCGCCGGGACGTCATCGTCGCGGGCCTGAACGACATCCCCGGGATCACCTGCGTGCAGCCGCAGGGCGCGTTCTACGTGTTCCCCAACATCACCGGCACCGGCCTGACCTCGGCCGACCTGGCGGGCCGGCTGCTGGCCGACGCCGGGGTGGCGGCCCTGGGGGGCACCGCGTTCGGCACCTGGGGCGAGGGCTTCCTGCGCTTCTCCTACGCCAACTCGGTCGAGAACATCCAGGCCGCCCTGGACGCCGTCCGGGATGTGCTTGCCTAGGGGGGACGAGACCTCACCGACGGCTTGACCCCCTTTTTGAGCCTTAACGCGGCGCGGGGGCCGGCCGGGCCGACGCCGCGGCGCTCACGGTGCGGGGAAGCCGCCGACGGCGTTCTCGTAGGCTCGCGCCACGCGCAGGCAGGTGCCGTCGGCGAAGTGCCGCCCGACGACCATCATGCCGACCGGAAGGCCGTCGGAAAGGCCGGCCGGGACGGACGTGGCCGGGTGCCCGCTGACGTCGAACGGCGCGGTGTTGGCGATCATCTCCAGGGACCGGGCCAGTTGCTCTTCGCGGCTCGCTCCGGGCTGCGGGATCGTCGAGGCCACGATCGGCAGCGTCGGCAGGACCAGGACGTCCGCTCCGGCGAGCGCCGCGTCGTAGGCGGCGGTCAGTTCCAGGGCGAGGTTCCTGGCCATGGCGTAGTGCCGGCCGTCGTAACGGTCGATGGCGTAGCGGCCGCACAGCATCGTCAGCTTCAGCGACTCCGACATCTGCGCGGCGCTGCGGCGGCGGCCCTCCGCGTAGTGCGCGATCAGTTCGGGGTCGTACAGCCCCGGCGAGTTCATCCCGTACCCGTTGCCGTCGATCATCTGGTTGGTCGCGCCGTCGGTGGCGATGACGTTCCAGACGTGCAGCCCGTCGCGGTGCCACGGCAGGCTGATCTCGCTGACGACCGCGCCCGCGTCCGCCAGCGCGCCGATGGCCCCGCGCACGCTCGCGTCGACTCCGGGCTGGGACAGGCCGGGGAGCCCGAACCCTTCCTTGATCACGGCGACCCGGAGCCCGGCCACGCCCGCCTCGGCCTCCGCGACGTAGTCCCGGGCGGGCGGGTCGGACCGCTGGCGCGGGTCCAGCCCGTCCCGGCCGGCCAGCACGCTGAGCATCAGCGCGGCGTCACGCACGGTGCGGGTGATCGGGCCCAGGTGGTCGATCGTGTTCTCGATCGGGAACGCGCCGGTGTATGGCACCAGCCCGTGCGTGGGCTTGTGGCCGACCGTGCCGCAGAACGCGCTGGGAATCCGGACTGAGCCGCCCTGGTCGCCGCCGATCGCCAGGTCCGCCTGGCCGGCGGCGACCAGCGCCGCGCTGCCGCTGGAGGAGCCGCCCGCCGACTTGGTGCGGTCCCACGGGTTGCGCACCGGGCCGGTCCTTGACGTGTGGCTGCCGCCCGAGAAGCACAGGTCCTCGCACACCGCCTTGCCGGTGATCGTCGCCCCGGCGTCGAGCAGCCGGGTGACGACCGTGGCGTCCCGGCGCGGGACGAAGCCCTCGACGGTCGCCGACCCGTTCATCATCGGCAGGCCGGCCACCTCGATGTTGTCCTTGATCGCGACCCGGCGCCCGGCGAGCGGGCCTTCGTCGGTGGTCTTGATCCGCGTGGTGACGTACCAGGCACCCAGCTCGTTGCCGGTGTCGGCGGGCCACTGGTAGGGCCGGTCCGGCGGCTCGGGCAGGCTCGCGCCGTAGAGCCGCTCCACCGCGTCGTAGGACGCCAGCGCGCCGGTGATGATGGCCCGGAACTCCTCGATGTCGCCGGGCTCCAGACCGAGGCCGTACCGGGCGGCGATCCCGGCCAGGTCGTCGTTGCTGGGGCTGGTGATAGCCATCGCGATCTCCCTGCGCTAGGAAAGGCCAGCCGGTGGCAGCATAGCCCGCCCGACTCGGGGTGAGCCCTGACGTTTTGCCTGGTCGGCTACTTTCGCCCGTGAAGTCCGGCTCGGCGGGAAGCGGCCAGGCCGGCGCCGTGGCTATCGTTCAAAATGAATTCAAGGAGGTTGGCGCGGCGCATGACCGAAATAGAGGTGCGCGAGACCGGCGCGGACGACTGGGCCAGCATGCGCGAGATCCGGCTGGCCGCCCTGCAGGACGCGCCGCTGGCGTTCGCGTCGACCTACGAGCGCGAGGCCGCGTTCACCGAGGCCGACTGGCGGCGCAGGACCGCCAGGGGCGGCAACTTCCTCGCGTACGTCCCGGGCCTCGGCCCCGAGCCCGCGGGGATCGCGTGCGGCTTCGCCGCCGGCCCGGACACCGCCGAACTGGTCGCCATGTGGGTGCGCCCGCGCGCCCGCGGCAACCGGGTCGGTGCGGCCCTCCCACCCGGAGTTGACCGAACTCGCCATGGCCCGCCCGTCCGGACCCGGCTGACGGCCCATGCTGACGGCTCAGTCAGAGGCCGGGGCCAGCGCCGCGCGCTCGGCCTTGGTGAACGGGATCGGCTTGCGTTCGTCGGCGTCCCAGTGCACGGTGACCACGCGCGCCTGCGCCGCCACCTCGCCGACCGAGGTGAGGATGGTCTCGCGGGTGGTCAGGCTGGTGGTGCCCACGCGCTCGACCTCGATGCGCACGGTCACCTGCCGGTCGGCGTAGCGCACCTCGGCATGCAGGTCGAGTTCGAGCCGGACCAGCACGTAGATGGGGTCGGCGCGCAGGGTGTGCATGAAGAAGGCGTCCCGGCCCTCCTCGAGGTAGGTCAGGAACACCGCGTTGTTGACGTGACCGAGCGCGTCCACGTCACGCCAGCGGACATCCACCGAACGCTCGAACGTCACGCGGCGTACCCGGTGGCCTTCTCCACCACCATCCGCACGACGACCCGGACCGCGCCCGGCCGGTCCTGGCCGGGGTCCCTGCCGTCGTACTTCCAGGACAGCTCGGTGTCGACCCGCCGTCCCACGTCCGGCGTCATCGAAACCCGGCCCCGCAACTCGACGTAGTTCTCCGGGTCCGCCGAGTCGATGATCGAGACGCTGACGCGCGGGTCGCGCCGCATGTTGCGGTGCTTGACGCGCCCCTCAATGGTGGAGAACAGCAGGTCATCGCCGTCGCGGCCGACCCAGACGACCGATGTCTGCGGGCTGCCGCCGGGATTCACCGTGGCCAGGACCGCGTAGTTCTTGCCGTCGACCAGCCGCAGCGCGCTCTCGCTGAGCGGGATAGCCATAGCGGCACCGTAGCAGCGCCGGGCCCCGCTCAAGATCTCAGCGTCGCCAGACCCTTCGGCGGGCGCGCGGGCCGGCCTACAATCGGCCCAAAGGCGTGAAACGGTGGGGGCGCCCATGTCCGGCCGGAGCGTGACCACCGCGACATCGTGGCGGGCCCGCCTGCGCCGGATCTGGCCGGTGGCCAAGTACGTCATCGGGCTGGGGCTGGCCGCGCTCGCCTTCGACCAGCTCACCGGGCACAAGAGCGAACTGTCCGAGGCCAGCGTCGCGCTCCGCCACCTGCGCTGGGGCTGGGTCGTGCTGGCCGTCGCGGCCGAGGCCGGGTCGTTCCTGGCCTTCGCCCAGCTTCAGCGCAGGCTGCTGCGGGCGGGCCGGACCGACGTGGACCTCGGCCCGATGACGGCCATCACGGTCGCGGCCAACTCGATCACGAACTCGCTCCCGGCCGGGTCGGTGCTCGCGCCGGTCTACTCGTTCCGGCAGTTCCGGCGGCGCGGAGCGGACCAGGCCGTGGCCGGATGGTCGTTGGCGGCCACGTTCGTGGCGGGCTCGGTCACGCTGCCGGTGGTGGCCGCGGTCGGCGCGATCGTGGCCGGCGCCGAGGGGGCGAGCCTGGACCTGGTCGGCGTCATCGCGTTCATCCTGCTGCTGGCGCTGGCCATGGGCGCGGTCTTCGTGCAGAAACGCGCGCTGGCCTGGACGGCCAGCAAGGCCATTCACCTGTGCCAGCGGCTGACCGGGTGGCCGCGCGGCGAGCACGCCGTCCTGCTCGACCGGTTCATCCAGCGCCTGACCGTGGTGCGGCTGTCGCCCCGCGAGGTGGTCGGCGCCCTGTGGCTGGGGCTGGCCAACTGGACGCTGGACTGCGGCTGCCTGGCCGTGTCGTTCCTGGCCGTGGGGGCGGGCGTGCCGTGGAAGGGCCTGCTGCTGGCCTACGGGGCCGGCCAGTTGGCCGCGAACCTGCCCATCACCCCCGGCGGCCTGGGCGTGGTCGAGGGCAGCCTCACGATCGCGATCGTGGCTTACGGCGGCGCCGCGGACTCTACGGTCGTGGCCGTGCTGCTGTACCGGGTGTTCAGCTTCTGGTTAACGCTGCCGACCGGGTGGGGCGCGTGGGCCTGGCTGGCCTGGACGGGCCGGTCGCGCCCCCGGCCCCGGAAGATCGCGGGCGGCCCGGCGGCCCGGGCCGCCGATGCCATCCCGGCCGCCGAACCCGGCGGCATCTCCGAGGCGGCGGCCGGATGAGCGCGCGCCCGCGCAGGCCGCCCGCGCCCCTGGCCCTGGCGCTGGCGCTGGCGATCACCGTGGCCGCCGCCGGGCTCGCGGCGTGCGGGGCGGGCCGCAACGTCCTCGGCACCAACACCAGCCCGTGCTTCCTGGCCCTGCCCGCGGCCAAGCAGGCGGTCGAGGGGCGCGGCTCGCTCGCCGGCGTGCGGCTGATCGACGTCCCCCGGCTCACCGCGCCCGCTGACCAGGCCATCCGCGGCCTGCTGGCCCAGCTACCGCTCCCCCGCCCGCGCGAACTGTGCGTGGTCGCCTACACCGGGAGCTTCACTCAGGAACAGGTGGAAATGCCTGCCGGGCTGCCCCCGTCCGGCGGCACGGCCCGGTACGCGATCGCGGTCGTGACCTTCCCCGAGCCCCGGCTGCTCGGCACGTTCGTCGTGCCGCACGAGCCGCTGAGCTTCCGGCGCACCCACGTCGGCCTCTGACCCGGCCCCGCAGCCGCTTAGGCCGCGCACCCGAAGGGGTAACTACCTTTAGCGAGCGATTGGTCACTTCCGGTAGAGAGGCGGGACGGCGTGACGGCGGCGCAGGAGATACGCGCACAGGCGCTGGAGGTGGCCGCGGGCTGGTCGCCGCCGGATGCGCCGGGCTCGTGGCGGCTGACCGCCGGGCTGTTCCGGGCGATCGCCGCGCACGACAAGTTGCTGGACGCGCTGGCCGTGCTGCCGCCCGATCGACTGCCCGCGCTGCTGGCCAGCGCGGCCATCCGGTGGATCGTGCAGCGGGAGAAGCCGGCCCCGCTCGCCGGGTACTTCCCGGAGCCGGGCCGGCCGCAACCGGGTTTCGACGACCGGTTCTTCCCGGCGGCCGACGCGTTCTTCTCGGCCCGCCACCCCGACATCATCGCGGCCTGCCGCGGGCGCCGGTACCAGATGAACGAGGTGGCCCGGTGCACCCAGGTGGCGCTGGGCCTCGCGGCGACCGCGGCGCCGGATCAGCCGGTCGCGCTGGTTGACCTGGGCACCGGGGCCGGGCTGGGCCTGCACCTGGACCGGTACCGCTACCAGGTGGGGACGCTTGCCTTCGGGCCGATGGCGGCCGCGCTGAGCCTGCGCTGCGACCTGCGGGGCACGCGGGTGCCCGAGGCGGCCGGGCTGCCGCCGATCGCCGGGCGGGCCGGGATCGAACTGCGCCCCGTCGACCTGCACGACCCGCAGGCCCGCGCCTGGCTGCAGGCCTGCGCACCGCCGGAGGCGTCGGCGCTGGCCCGGCTGGCCGCGGCCGTCGAGGTGGCCCGGCGGCACCCGGCGCCGATCGTGGCCGGTGACGCGGTCACGGCGCTGCCCGGCGTGCTGGCGGGTTTCCCGCCCGGGCAGCCCGTGGTCGTGGTCGACGCCTACCTGGCCGTGTTCCTGAGCGCCGAGCAGCGGGCCGAACTGATGGCGATCATGGCCGGGGCGGCCAGGACCCGCCCGGTGACCTGGCTGTCGCTCGATCCCCTCGTGCCGCTCGGGCCGACAGGGAACCGCAGCGTGCAGGGCCTGGACCTGCCCGCCGCCCTGGTCCGCGACTACCAGGAGCAGGGGGTCTTCGCGCTGCTCGGATCGCGCACCTTCCACTCCCGCCGCGACCAAGGGCGATTGCTGGCCCGCGCCCACCCCTCGGGCCAGTGGGTGGAGTGGATCGACGCGACCCGGCCGTGACCCCGGCACGCGGCCGACCCCGCGGCCAGGCCCCGGCCCGGGCTAGGGCGACGCCGGGCTGGTGGCCGACGGGCTGGGGGTCGCGGAGGAGGGCGAGGCGGTGGGCGTGGCCGACGGGCGCGACGGGCTGGCCTTGGGCGACGGGTGCGACGGCGTGACGCGCGGCGTGGGGGTGGGCGCCGGCGGCGCGGGCGAGGTCGCTCGCCGGGACACGGTGGGCGCGGGCGTCGGATGCGACACCGGAGCGTCGGTGGCCGCGCTCTGCGGCCGGACCAGCAGGTAGGCGGCCAGCGCGATGACGAAGATGGCGGTCAGGACCCAGGTGGAGGTGCGCACCCGCCGCACCCGCCGCATCACTGGGCCCCCGACGGCCCGGCGGCCTCCAGGCCGGACGGCTCGGCCGTCTCCAGGCCGGGCGGCAGGTTGATGCCCTCGCGCCGCAGCCCGGCCGCGATCCGGACCCGCAGGATGCGCCCGACGTCGAACTGCTTGCCGGGCAGCGTCCGCGCGACCACGCGGATCTGGATGTGGTCCACGTCGAGGCTCTGCACACCCATGACCGCGGGCGGGTCCAGCAGCAGGCTGCGCAATTCCGCCTCCTGGTAGGCCCGGTCGCCGACCTCCCGCAGCAGGTCGCTGACCCGGTTGACGTCCACGGCCGCGGGCACCGGCACGTCCACCACGGCCCGGGCCCAGTCCCGTGACAGGTTGGTGACCTGGGTGATCTGGCCGTTCGGGGTGATGACCACCTCACCGTCGGCCGTGCGCACGGTGGTCACCCGCAGCGTGACGTCCTCGACGGTGCCGATCCGGTCGGACAGGCTCGGCACCGAGAGCCGCACCAGGTCCCCGAAGCCGTACTGGCGCTCGGTGATGATGAAGAACCCCGCGAGGATGTCGGCCACGATGCGCTGGGCGCCGAACCCCAGCGCCACCGCGGCCACGGCGGCCGGGGCGACCAGGCTGGTCAGCGGGATGCCGAAGCGGGCCAGGATGCCCAGGCCGGTCACGCAGTAGATGACGACCAGGGCGGTCCAGGTGATCACCGACGCCAGCGCGTGCCGGTGCTTGGACGCCTCCGAGCGGACCAGCGCGTCGGTCTCCCTGGCGTTGGCGTCGATCCGGGCCGTGATCTTCCCGCCCAGCCAGGTCGCGAAGCGCGTCAGCAGGATCGCGCCGGTCACGAGCAGCACGACCTCCAGCCCGCTGCCGCGGGCCCAAAGGCCGATGTCCGGCAAGGGCGTCAGGCTCGAAGACATGGCCTCCCATCATGGCTGAACTGCCGGTTCCCCGTACAGCCGGTTCGCGGGACGATGAGGACATGAGCTATCAAAGTGGCCGGCACTTCCTGCAGATCCCGGGCCCGACGAACGTCCCCGACCGGGTGCTGCGCGCGATGGCGGCGCCCACCGTCGATCACCGCGGCCCGGAGTTCACGGCGCTGGCCCGGCAGTTACTGGACGACGTGCGGGAGGTGGCCGGGACGGCCAGGCCGGTCGCGCTCTACCCGTCGTCGGGCACGGGCGCCTGGGAGGCGGCGCTGGTCAACACGCTGTCACCCGGCGACACGATCCTCGCCTTCGAGACCGGCCACTTCGCGACGCTGTGGCAGGCGATGGCGCGCCGGCTCGGCCTCGGCGTCGAGTTCGTGCCCGGCGACTGGCGGCACGGGGTCCGGCCCGATGACCTGGCGGCCCGGCTGGCCGCCGATCCCGGGCACCGCATCAAGGCGGTCACGGTCGTGCACAACGAGACCTCGACCGGCGTTGTCAGCCCGGTCCCGCCGATCCGGGCGGCGATCGACGACGCCCGCCACCCGGCGCTGCTGGTCGTCGACACCGTCTCCTCGCTGGGCTGCGTGGACTACCGGCACGACGAGTGGGGCGTGGACGTCACGGTCTGGTGCTCGCAGAAGGGGATGATGCTGCCGCCGGGCCTCGGGCTGAACGCGGTCAGCGAGAAGGCCCTGGCGGCCTCGCGCCAGGCCCGCCTGCCGCGCAGCTACTGGGAGTGGCAGCCGATGCTCGACGCGGCACGGACCGGCGCGTTCCCTTACACTCCGCCGACCAACCTGCTCTACGGGCTGCGTGAGGCGCTGGCCATGCTCGGCGAGGAGGGCCTGCCCGCCGTGTTCGCCCGGCACGCCCGGCACGCGGAGGCGACCCGCCGCGCGGTGCGCGGCTGGGGTCTTGAGATCGTCTGCCAGGATCCGGCCGCGTACTCCGACACGCTGACCGGGGTCTTCGTGCCCGAGGGTCACGACGCCGACCGGGTCCGCGAGATCATTCTCGACCGCCTCAACATGTCGCTGGGGACCGGGCTCGGCCGGCTCGCCGGGCGCGTCTTCCGCATCGGGCACCTCGGTGACCTCGGGGACCTGTCGCTGGCCGGCGTGCTCTGCGGCGTCGAGATGGGCCTGCGGCTGGCGGGCGTGCCGGTCACCGGGGACGGCGTGCGCGCCGCCCTCGACCACCTGACCGAGACCGCCGCAGCGATCCCGGAGCCGCCCGCGGTGGTGTAGGCCCCTACCGGGACGTCTGGCTCACAGGCCGAAGACCTGCTCGGCGTTGGTCTGGAACAGCGCCTTCTTCTCGTCCGGGGTCAGCGGCAGGTCGTCGTGCACGGTCACTTCCGCCGCGACGTACTGGTAGGGGTAGTCCATGGCGTAGAGGACCCGGTCGGCACCGAGCACGTCGCGGCTGAACATGATCGCCGGAGCCCAGGCCATGCCGCTGGTCGTGACCCAGACGTTGCGGCGCATGTAGTCGCTGGGCCTGGCCTCCAGGGGCCGCATCCGCGCGTAGCGCTGGGACCGGACGCTGGCCTCGTGCATGTAGTCGAGGCGAGACAGCCAGAACGGCAGCGCCTCGCCCAGGTGGCCGACCACGAACTTCAGCCGCGGGAACCGGTCGAAGACCCCGGCCACGATCAGCCGGAGCAGGTGCATGCCGGTCTCCACGGCGAAGCCGAAGATCGCGCCGTCCAGGCCCGCGTCGAGCAGCGGCTCGATCAGGCCGCGCGACGGCGAGTTCGGATGCAGGTAAACGGGCGTGCCGAGCGCCTCGGCCGCCTCGAAGATCGGCCAGAACTTCGGGTCGTCGAGGTACTCGTCGCGGGTATGCGAGTTGATGATCACGCCCTTGAAGCCCAGGGTGCGCGCGCCGCGCTCGATCTCCTTGGCCGCGCCCGCCGGATCCTGCGGCGCGACCGCGGTAAGGCCGGTGAACCGGTCGGGGTGGCGCCGGCAGGCGTCGGCAAGCTGGTCGTTGGCGAGCGTGGCCATCACGACCGCGCGGTCGGTGTCGAAGATCTGCGGCCCCGGGGCGGTCAGCGAGATCACCTGACGGTCGATGCCAGCGGCGTCCATGTCGGCCAGGCGGCGCTCGCCCAGGTCCTGCAGCCGGTCGCGCAGGAACCTGGCCCGCTCGCTCTCGCTGCTCAGGTAGAAGCCCCACATGCTGCGGAAGCCGGGGTCGTCCACCGAGCCGGAGTCCAGCAGTTCGCGCCAGGCGGCGAGCAGTTCCGGCGGCGCGAACGCCTCCTCGGTGGCGATCCGCAGGTAACCGAGGCCATCCCCGTCAGATGGCATGAGTCAGCACCTCCTGCCCGAGCAGCCGCACGTGGTCAAGATCACCAACATCGTAGAGATGGAAATACACCGTGTCGACACCGACCGCCGCGAGCTGGTCGAGCTGGTCGAGAACGTCGGCCGGCCCGCCGATCACGCCCTGGCGCAGCAGCCGCGCGCCGGACTCGCCGAGCTTGGCCGCCCGCTGCGCGGCCTCCCTCGGCGTCTCGGCACAGCAGACCGGCAGCGTGGTGGACAGCCGCACGGTGGCCGGATCCCGGCCGGCCCGCGCGGCGATGCGGCGGAAGTTCGCGAACCGCTCGACGATGCCGTCCCGCATGCCGCTGTTGAACTCGGCGGCGAACCGGGCCGCCAACTCCGGGGTGCGGCGCGGCCCGGCGCCGCCGATGATGATGCGCGGCGGCGGCGCGCCCCCGAGGTCGGGGAAGTTCGCGTCCTCCTCGACCTGGTAGTGCCGGCCCGCATAGCTGAAGCGCTGGCCCCGTGGCGTGGACCACAGGCCGGTGATCACGGCGAGTTGCTCCTCCAGCCGGTCGAACCGCTCGCCGAGCGGCGGGAACGGGATCCCGAACGACCGGTGTTCCCGCTCGTACCAGGCGGCCCCGATGCCGAGTTCCACCCGTCCGCCGCTCATCGCGTGCACCGTGGCCACGGTCAGCGCCAGCGGCCCCGGGTAGCGGAACGTGGACGCGGTCATCAGCGTCCCGAGCGTGATCCGGCCGGTCTGGACAGCCAGGCCGGCCAGCGTCGTCCACGAGTCCGTCGGCAGGTAGGCGGGGTCGCCAGCGTCGATGCCGAGGTAATGGTCGGAGCGGAAGAACGCGTCGAAGCCGGCCTCCTCGGTCGCGACGGCGAACGCGAGTATCTGCTCGTAGGTCGCGCCCCAGCGCGGCTCCAGCAGGATCCGCAGCCTCACGGTGAGCTCCCCGCGAGCGGGCGGGCGGGTACGAACAGCAAGAGAGAAGCCGGGCCCGGGGCCGGGGGGGTAGCCACCGGGCCCGGCGGTCGCGAGCGGCCCCACACGGGACCGCCTGCGTGCGGGCCAGAGCCGGCGTCGATGCCGGTCTCAGCAAGTTCAGCGCCGTCTGGCCCCAAATCAACACACCCCGGCGCGGGGCGAGCACGCCCCGTGGCGGTCACCGGGGCTGCCCGTCGTCACCGAGGTCGCTGGGGTAGCGCAGGTCGATCTCGGCGGCGGCGACGCCGAGCGCCTGGCCCAGGATCGCGCGCATGATGTCCTTGGACACCAGGCAGTCCGCGCACGTTCCGGGCCCGGCGAAGATCGCCGCGCTGACCCGCCCGTCGCGTTCCTCGAGGTCCAGACGGTACCCGTCGGCCGCCAGCGATTCCCGCACTCCGGCCAGCCGCTCATCGCCGCCCATCGCCACCTCCCGCCGCCAGGCCGGCCGTGACTCCCCGGGCTGCGGGGCGCGTCTCTACCGCGACCGGGGTGCCGGACCACAGCCCGAAGACGCGGACGACCATGGAGATGGCCGCGTTCCTGGCCCCGGCCACGACGATCGGGACGTGCTGGCGCGAGGGCAGGATGCGGGAGAACGCCTCGCCGTCGCGCGGCGGGCCCGCGGCGAACCTGACGTTGTTCTCGCTGAGGCCGTCCTTGCCCGCCCGGTGCAGGTCGGCGCCGCTGCGGCCGCAGTGCTCGATCAGCCAGTCCGCAGCGGCGGCCTTGGTGAAGCCGGCGGCCGCCAGCAACTGGGCGTGCTCGGGGCAGAACACCACGCCGCACGAGGTGTCCTTGAAGATCAGCGCGCCCGTGCGCGAGATCGTGTCAGCGAAGTCCCACAGCACCTGCTCGGCGTCCTGGCTGTGCCGGTTGTCCACGAACTCACAGGTTCGGGTCAGCGTGGCCGACACGGCGCTGGCGCCCTCGGGCAGCCCGGCCCCGGCCGACAACGGCTCCCACGGGCTCTCCTCCTCGTTCTCCGCGAGGCAGATCGACCACCGGCCGAGGACGCCCTGAGTCGCCTGCTCCAGCACCTGGGGCACGACACCGAACACGTTGCGGACGATCAGGCCGACCGACCTGGCCACCGTGGCGTTCGCGCGGAACCCGGGGCCGAAGGCGCCCCCGCCGGCGTTGAAGCCCAGTTCGCCGCGGACCGGCCCGTTCACCACGATCAGCGGCGCCGGGCCGCTGGTGCTCTGCCAGCCGCCGCCGCGTGCGGCGCGCTCGGCCATCACCGCCTCGAAGGCGGCCAGGACCACAGGGAAGTACTCGGGCCTGCAGCCCGCCAGGGCGGCGTTGAGCGCGGCCAGCCGGACGGTGCAGTCCCGGCCGACCGCTTCCAGCGAGCCGATGACCTCGTTCGGGTCGCGCGCGGTCTGGGCCAGGAACTCCTCGAGCAGCGGCTGGGACACCGGGACCAGCGGCAGGCCGTCCGACCAGCCCTGCTGGTAGCAGTACTCGATGGCCCGCTGCGCGAGGTCGGGATCCAGCTCGCCGGATCCCGTCATCAGGCCGGGCCGCCGGGCGCGGTGATCAGCGCGACCACGTCGGGCAGCACGGCCTGGGCGCGCTCGCGCACCTGACCCGGCGTGAGCACCGCGACCGGGTGCGGGGTGGTCGCGTACCGGTAACCCGGCGCGCCGTGCAGCCGCGCGATCGCGTCGGCGCTGCCCCGGAACGCGTCGCTGCAGATCACCGCGGCCGGGATGCCTCGGCCCTCGAGCGCGACGCCGTCGGCGACCGCCGACGCGCTGCACGACCCGCAGTCGCCGATGCCGGTGATCACGACGTCGCACTCGGTGGTCAGCTCCTTGAGCAGTGCGTCGGGCGCGGGCTGGGCGAACGCCACCTTGGTGCGGGCCAGCACGCTCGCGGCGCCGTACCCGTCGACCAGGAGCCGGCCCACCTCCTGCAGGAAGATGTCGGCGTTCTGCTTGGTGTTCACCAGCAGCCCGACCGTTGCGCCGGCCAGGCCACCGCGACGCGGGGCTAACGCCGCGCTGGCCGGAGCTTCCTTAGAGCCGCCCGTCGGGTCCAGGATCGCGTTGGGCATCTCCGCTCCCTTCGCTGCCGCACCGGGCCGACTCGGCCCGCAAACGTATGACAAGTTTGCCCACGCGCACATTAATCTAAGCAACTATTCCTGTCACGCTCGCGTCACAATTAGGTGCGGGCCGGGGGATACGAGGCCGGTGGCTGGTCAGACAGCATGGAGCCAGGTCTCCTGGAGGCGTGGCGTGGTATGTCGCTTTACGATCCGGCCGTGATGAGTAACGTCATATATTACGGCTGCTGCCCGACTGCGGCCGATTCTGCGGGCCGATACCGGGCCGACCGCCCGGGCCGGCACCGCGGTCTGCCCCTCGGATCAGGGCTTGCGGATCCGGATCTTCTTGGGATGCTTGAGCGTGACCGGGCAGCCGCAGGCGGTGACCGACGTCCGCGGCGCCGCCGATGGCCCGGGGAACCGTCATCATTGACCGCTGCAGCGCTCCGCCCGGCCGTCACGACGATCATGAGGGCCCACCCCTGACAGTCCGCCAGGTGGAGGTGCTCCGCCTCTCGGCTCGCGGCCTGTCCGCTCTCCGCCCGCCGCGGCGGCCAGCCTGATCGCGCTCGCGGACGGCCCCGGTCTCGGAGCGCTGCGCGAGTTCGGCCGCCGCGTCCGGTTGCTGCGCAAGCGGGCCGGGACGACCGGCAAGCAGCTCGCTGACGTGGCCCGCGTCTCGCAGCCGACGATCTCGAAGATCGAGACTGGCCGGATCCTGCCCAGCCTGGACGTGGTCGAGCGGATCGTCACCGCCCTGGGCGCGGGCCCGGACGCCGGCGGCAGCCTGCGGGACGAACTGGTCCGGGGCACGCCGACAGCGCCAGCTCGCCAGGTCCCGGTGCCCGCCCCCGGCGCGGCCACGCTGACCGTGCAACTGACCGCACCGGTCGCGGGCGTGCTGGCCGCCGAGGCGGCCCGCCGCGGCGAGAGTCCCGACCAGGTAGCTGCCGACCTGCTGGCGGCCCAGCTAGCCGACGCGGACCGGGCACCGGGCACGCGGCTCGGGACGAGCACCGGCCGCTGACCGCGCGCCCGGTGACCGCGCCCTGCGCCCGGTGACCACGCGCGCCGATTTCCGGAACGACCGCCGGAACATCTATGACATTTGGCACGATGGTCAGCGATGCCATTGTCTCGCTTTGCCGGAGTCGGGCGTCGGGACGAAACGGCGCGATAGCGCCGGACGTGCCACAATGAGATTCGGTACCCTCATGAAGGTGACCATCTCTCAGTTGTCTCACGTGCCCGCCGAGCGTGCGCTCCTCTCGGGCGACGACGGCGCCGAGATGCGGCCGTGGGGCGTGGCCCAGCGCCCGCCGCGGCTGCTGCTCACGCTGCTGGGTGACTACTGGTGGCAGCACACCGAATCCCTGCCGTCGGCCGCGCTGGTCGCGCTGCTGGCCGAATTCGGCGTCAGCGACTCGGCCGCCCGGGCCGCGCTCAGCCGGCTGACCCGCAACCGGCTGCTGGTCACCTCCAAGGTCGGGAGGCGGACCTTCGTCCGGCTCAGCGAGCGCGCCGCGCAGATCCTCGACGAGGGCGGCCGGCACATCTTCTCCTTCGGCCGGGATACCCAGCCGTGGGACGGGATGTGGAGCCTGGTGGCGTTCTCGATCCCGGAGCAGAACCGGGCCGCCCGCGACGCGCTGCGCAAGCAACTGCGCTGGCTCGGCTTCGCCCCGCTCTACGACGGCCTCTGGGTCGCCCCCCGCGACCAGGCGTCGGACGTCGTCAGCCAGCTTGCCGAACTGGGCATCAAGACCGCGACCGCGTTCCGGGCCAGCACCGTGCCCGGGATCGAGCCCGAAGGGTTCCCGCAGCGCGCCTGGGACCTGGATGACCTGCACGTCCGCTACGAGGCGTTCATCGGCTACGCGCAGCGGCTGCGCGAGCGCGCGCTCGCGGGCCAGATCTCCCCGGTGGAGGCGCTCGTGGCCAGGACCAGGGTCATGGACGAGTGGCGCGCCTTCCCCGGGCTCGACCCCGACCTGCCGTCCGAACTGCTGCCCGACGCCTGGCCCCGGGCGGCCGCGCGGGAACTATTCATCGCCACCTATGACCTGCTCGGCCCGCTGGCCACCCACCGGGTCCGGCAGATCATCGCCCGCTACAGCCGCGACCTCGCGGCCAAGGCCGCGTACCACAGTTCCGAACTGACCACCGCCGTCAGCGACGGCCGCCTCAGCCGGACTGCTCCCTAGCCGCGCTCGCGGCGAGGCCGAGCAGGCGGGCCGCGTTGTCCTTGAGGATCTTCGGGCGCACCTCGGGCTTGATCGGCAGCGCGTCGAAGTCCGCGAGCCAGCGGTCGGGCGTGATCAGCGGGTAGTCGGACCCGAACAGCACCTTGTCCTGCAGCAGGCTGTTCGCGTACTGGATGAGCTGCGGCGGGAAGTACTTGGGCGACCAGCCGGACAGGTCGATGTGCACCAGCGGCTTGTGGGTGGCCACGGCCAGGGCCTCGTCCTGCCAGGGGAACGAGGGGTGGGCCAGGATGATCGGCAGGCCGGGGAAGTCCGCGGCCACGTCATCGACGTGCAGCGGGTTGGAGTACTTCAGCCTGATCCCGCCGCCGCCGGGGGCGCCCTGGCCGATCCCGCTCTGCCCGGTGTGGAACACCGCGGGCAGGCCGAACTCCTCGATCGCCTCGTACAGCGGGTAGGCCATCCGGTCGTTGGGGTAGAACGCCTGCACGTTGGGGTGGAACTTGAAGCCGCGCACGCCGAATTCGGTCACCAGCCTGCGCACCTGCGCCACTCCGGCCCGGCCCCGGGCCGGGTCGATGCTCGCGAACGGGATCATGACGTCCGGGTTGTCCGCGGCGGCCTCGGCCACCTCCTCGTTGGGCACGCCGGGCACGCCGGTGGCCGCCTCGGCGTCCACCGAGAACACCACGCAGGCCATGCGCCGCTCCCGGTAGTACCCGGCGATCTCGGGCAGGGTGGGCGGCCGGCGGTCGGCCTTGAACAGGGCACGGGACGCCTCGAGCAACTCCGGGCTGAGCGTGCCGTCCCCGGCCGCGGACACCTCGGCGTGGGTGTGCACGTCAATCGCGACAAGATCGTCAACGTCCACGGCACGCTCCTCTGGCCCGGCGGAAGCAGGAAGTTACCCGCCAGTCAGCCAGCCTACTCACCGCCCGCCGAAGGGCATCGGAGCCGACCGGAGCTCGCCGGGGCGGGCCGGGAAGCGCCGGGTCCAGTGCCCGGCTCAGTCGGTGGACAGGACCGACATGTAGATGGCGTCGGCCCAGCCGCCGTCGTAGCGCAGGACCTCGCGGGCGATGCCCTCGACCCGGAAGCCGGCCTTCTCGTACACGCGCTGGGCGCGCGGGTTGAACGCGAACACCATGAGCTCGATCCGGTGCAGCCCGAGCGAGCGGAGCCCGTACTCGACGATCAGCTTCGTGGCCTCGCTGCCCAGGCCGCGGTCCCGGCCGCCCGGCCCGATGAGCGTGCGGAAGTTGCACGAGGCGTTGCCCGGGCTGTAGTCGTTGAGCACGGCCTCGCCCACGCAGCGGCCGGTGGCCGGGTCGACGATGGCCAGGTCCAGGCGGTCGTCGGCCGTGTTGCGGCTCCGGTACCACTCCAGCCCGCGCGCGTCGAGTACGGGGCTGCGCCCGGCCGCCTCCTCGCTGGAGTGAACGCTGCCGGTGAGCCGCAGCACCTCGGGGTCGGCCAGGGCCTCGCCGATCGCCGCGAAATCCCGTTCCTCGAACGGCCGCAGCACGACCCGCGAGCCGGTCAG
>DATAVV010000097.1:0-29059 GCA_036267555.1 Streptosporangiaceae bacterium
GGCCCAGACCGTGGTGAACAGGTAGGCCAGCAGGATGCCCAGCACGAACTGCGGGATGCCGTGCAGCAGCGAGCCCGACACGGTGAGCAGGTCACCGAGCTTGGTCGAGCGCTTGATCGCGGCGAGCAGGCCCGCCGACACGCCGATCAGGAAGCTGACCAGCGTGCCGGACAGGACCATGATGATCGTCCACGGCGCGGCGGCCCCGATGATGTGCGCGACCGGCACGCCCTCCTGGGAGATCGACTGGCCCAGGTTGAAGTGGGCAAGCTGCCACACGTAGTGCAGGTACTGCTCGGGCAGCGGCTGCTTGGGCACGAACCCGTACAGCAGCGAGGTCTGGGCCTTGGCCGCCGCGGGCGACATCCCGTGCTGGACGTCGGTCTCGAACTGCGCCGCGACCGGGTTCCCTGGCATGAGCCGGACCAGGAAGAACGTCCCGCTGGCCACGACCCAGATCATCACCAGGCCGATCAGCAGCCGGCCACCCAGCCTGCGCGCCAGCCTCATCGGTCCCGCTCCTCACCCGGCCCGGCCGGGAAAAGTGAGCCGGCGGCAGCGGCGGGCGGGGGGGATGCCCACCGCTGCCGCCGACGTCTCATCTCCTGCTACTTGGGGTGAACGTAGCCATAAGCCATCCACACCCCAGGCGACAGGTTAAGCTGCGCGTCGTTTCCTGTGGGCCAATCGCTGAACCGCTTGTTGTTGACGAACTGGACGTTGACGTAGTCCCACAACTGGATGGCGGGCAGTTCGTAGTTCGTGGCCTGAATGAGCTTGGCCATGATCGCGTTCTGCTGGCTCAGGCCGGCCTGGTTGCTCAGGTTGACGTTGCTGAGCTGGTAGGTGAGCTGACCCGGGTTGACCGTGCCCAGTCCCGGCACGTTGACCGTGTTCGGCGTGTTCAGGAAGTTGCCGCCAGTGGCGGTAGCGTCGGCGGTCGGGTAGCGCTTGAGCGTGTTGCCCGCGGGCACGTAGCCGTCGTAGATGCCGTACAGCCGGAGGAACGTGGAGTAGGCACCGGGGCCGAGCGCGGTGAGCCAGAACGCGACCGCGTAGGAGCCCTTGTAGATGTTGGTCAGGTACGTCGGGTAGTCCGGGGCGAGCTTGACCGAGGTCGGGATGCCGAACGAGGTGAACTCGGACTTGAGCACGCTGGACGCGGCGATCCAGTCACTGAACCCGGTCGGCACGTTGACCGTGATCGTCCACGGCTTGCCGTTGGGCAGGTACCACTGGCTGCCCTTCTTGGTGAAGTGCGCGGCCGTGAGCAGGCTAGTGGCCTTGGTCGTGCTCTGCGCGTAGGGGTTGAGCGCGGAGATCTGGGACGGCGATATGTAGTCCTTGAGCGCCGCGGAAACGACGCCGGTGGTGGTCGTCGACGGCACCCCGCTGACCCCCTCGCCGACCTTCTGCACCGCGCCGCGGTTGATCAGGTAGGCCAGGGCCTGGCGCACCGGCAGCATCCCGTAGGGGTAGGTGGCCTGGTCGAAGGCGAGCGAGGCGGCGACCAGGCTCGGCGCGTTGACCTGGGTGTTGCCCGCCGACTTCACCTGGTTGAGCACGTTGGTCGGCATCGCGGTGTACGGCGAGGCGTCCAGCCGGCCGGACTGCATGTCGCTCCAGATCTGCTGGTTGCCGCTGTAGTGCAGCATCACGACCTGGGACGGCATGACCTTGCTCGCCGCGTAGAAGTACTTGTTCTTGACCAGCAGGGCCTCGCCGGAGTTGATCCGCTTGATCGCGAACGGGCCGGCCGAGATGTCGGTGGCCGGCGAGAACGCGACGACCTTCTTGCCGATCGTGGCCAGGGTGGTGGCGGCCGCGGTGGCCGCCGAACCGGAACCCAGGCTGGCGTTGATCGTGCTCCAGATGCTGGACGGCAGCAGCTTGCCGTACTCCGACGCCGGGACCACCCAGTTGCTCGAGGGCTGCTGAAGTATGCCCGATATGAACTGGTTGTTATGCGACCCGGGGGTCTGGGTGAACGTCACGGTCTTGCTGTTCACGACCGTTACCGAACCCAGGTTGTAGGGCTGCGCCGTGCTCTGGGTGAACCAGATGGCCGCGGACAGCTTGATGTCGTTCGCGGTCACTGGCTGCCCGTTGGACCACTTGGCGTCCGGCTGCAGGTGCACGGTCAGCGTGGTGCCGTCCGGTGACAGCGTCCAGGACTTGGCCAGCCCGGGCAGGGTCTGATTGGAGTTGGCCGGGTTGTTGGCGCCCCAGGCCAGCGAGACCCGGTCGTACCCGGAAAAGGTGTTGTTGGTGGTGTTGAACGGGTTCATCGGCGCGCCCGCCGTGATCGGCGTGCCTTCGTCGATGGTCGTGAACGTCGCGCTGCTGCTGCTGCCCGACCCGCTCGACGACGAGCATGCGCTCAGCGTGGCCGCGCCGGCCAGCAATGCTGCGGGTACCGCAAGGTACCGAAATCTTCCCAAGTTCATGAGCTTGCGCCCCTGCTCTTCTGGCATCATTTCGGGCTTGGCCGTGCCGGTACGCGAGCATCGGTAATGTGGCCGCAGCCTGGCTAATGGCGGAATATTACGGTCGCGGGAGACAGACCGTCAATAGGTAACGTGCCTGGCTTGCCGGAAATGATCGAAGCGTGATCAGCGGCGCGCTTTCACCGCTGCGTACGTGCGCTCCACGGCCCGCAGCGTCTGCTTGTAGTTACGCTGAGCCACCGCGACGAACAGGCAGTCCACCACGGTTAGGGCCGCGATCCGGCTGGACATGGCGCCGGACCGGAACGTGGTCTCGCGGGCCGCGGTGGTCAGCACGTAGTCGGCGACCCTGGCGATCGGCGATCCGGGGAAGTTCGTGATCGCCACCGTGGTCGCCTTCTGCTGGCGCGCCTCGGCCAGGCTGCCGATCGTGTCGGCGGTCATGCCGGTGTGCGAGATCCCGATGGCCACGTCGCCCTTGCGCAGCAGGGCCGCGGACGTGACCGCGCTGTGCGGGTCGGGCCAGGCGTACACGATGCGCTCGATCCTGTGCAGCTTCTGCTGCAGGTCGAGGGCGACGAACGCGCTGGCCCCGACGCCGTAGATGTCGATCCGGCGGGCCCGGACGACCGCGTCCACCACCGTGCCGAGCGTCTCGGCGTTCAGTTGCGCGCCGGTCTCCTCCACCGCGCGCGCGTCCGCGTGCGTGATCTTCTTGATCACCTCGTCCAGGGTGTCGCTGGGCCCGATGTCGCTGCCGATGTCCTCCCAGCCGGTCTCCCGGCCGGCCTGCGCGGCCGCGGCCAGCGCCAGCCTGAGCTCGGGGTAGCCGGGGAAGCCCATGGCGCGGCAGAACCTGATCACCGTGGTGCCCGACGTCCGGCACGCCGCGGCCAGTTCCGATATGGTCATCGCCGCGACCCCGGCCGGGTCGTGCACCACGGCCGCCGCGACCCGCTGCTCGGCGGGCGCGAGATTGGGCGTCAGCGCGCGCACGTGGGCGAGGAGCGTCTGCGGAGTATGCGCGGGCGACTCCTGTGTCGCGCGTCGTGCTGGTAGCGGCATGGCGTCACTGTACGACGATTACGCGCCTGCGTGCTGTGCTTGCCTCGGGGGGACGATCCCCCCCAGATCCCCCCGAACACCGACGGGGGCGACCAAAACCGTCGGCCCCCGTCGTGGTGCGGCGGGGCGGACAAGCGCGGGGCCGACCGCATGGTCTCTGGCCCGGTCGCATGGTCTCTGGGCCGGTCGCGGGGCGTCGGTGAAACTCCTGGTCAGTCCAGCAGTTCGGCGGCGACCGCGGCGTGTACCTGCTTGCGCAGGGCCACGACAGAGTGCTCGGGGCCGCGGCCGAAGTGCACCGCGTTGGTCAGCAGCACGGCCCACAGCCCGCTGCGCGGGTCCAACGACAGGCAGGTGCCGGTGAAGCCGGTGTGCCCGGCGCCCGTCTCCGGCCAGCCGTCGCCCATGTTGTCCCACCGGTCGCGGCTCAGCCCCCAGCCGAGCCCGCGGCGCCCGCCCAGGCCGTCGGTCTGGGCCCGCAGCGCCTCGGCGCGCAGGCCGTCGGGGGGCGTGCCGTCCCCGGCCCACGCGGCCGCGTAGCGGGCCAGGTCGGCCGCGGTGCCGAACAGGCCCGCGTGGCCGGCCACGCCGCCCAGCGCTTCGGCGTTCTCGTCGTGCACCACGCCGACCTTGGCCCGGCCGTTCACGATCTCGGTGGCCGCGATCCGGCCGGACCAGTCGCCGGGAGGCAGGTACCTGGTCGAGGTCATGCCCAGCGGCGAGCACACGACGTCCTCCACGAACTCGTCCAGGCCGCAGCCGGCCACCGCGACCGCCAGTTCCCCCAGCGTGATAAAGCCAACATCGGAATAGCAGAACGCGGCGCCGGGCTTGGCCACCAGCGGCTCGGCCAGTGCGGCGGCCCTGATCTCCGCGGGGTCCTGCAGGTGCAAGTAGTACTTGCGTTCGGCGGGCAGGCCCGAGGTGTGCAGGAGCAGGTGCCGGACGGTGATCTCGTCCTTGCCCGGCCCGTCGATACCGGGCAGGTAGCGGCCGGCCGGCTCGTCCAGTCCGACCTCGCCCCGGCCGACCAGGTACAGCACGGCCGGCAGGGTCGCGACGACCTTGGTCAGCGAGGCCAGGTCGAAGATCGTGTCCGCGGTCATCGGCCGTGTCGCGGCGTCGTCCCGCTGCGCGTTCCCAGCCACGTGCGTCAGCAGCGGCTCGGCGGCGTGGCGGCCGGCGGCCAGCACGGCGCCGGGCATGACCCCGTCCGCGACGGCGCGGTCGATCAGTTCGGCGGCGGTCTCGGTCATGCTCTTCCCTCACCGGTCCCGCCGAGCAGCACGTCGGCGACGGCCTCCAGGTTGACCCGGCCCGCGCCCAGGGTACCCACGTAGCGGCCAGGGGCCAGGTGCCGGTCGTGCGCGGTGCCGGTGCCGACCACGATCGCATCCGGGCGCCGGACGAGCACGCGGCCGAGCAACTGCCGCTGCCACGGCCGCCGGTGCGCGTCCCGGACCACGAGCACGAGCGGCCTGGTCCCGCCGCGCTCGATGATCGCGTCCAGGTCCCCTGCGCCGTCCCCCTCGGACGGCTCCGGCTCGGTAAGCCGGACCCCGTCGACGCCGGGGTCCCGGCGGCGCAGCACGCCGAGCAGGCTGGCCGTGGCGTCGTCCAGCAGGCTGCTCATCTTGCCGCCGGCGTCGAGCACGTACGGCGGGGTGCTCAGCGGCACGCCGGGGGCGTCCACGATCAGCGCGCGCCCGGCCGCGTCGGCGCCGAGCGCGGGCTCGGCGGCCGAGGCCGGGCTGGCCTGCGCCCACTGCGCCAGGGCCCGGACCCGGGCCGCGGACTCCGCCACCCGGCGGGCGGGCACGGTCCCGTCGCGGATCGCGTCGGAAAGCGACCGCCGGGCCAGCAGTTGCGCATCCGCGTTCCCCGGCAGGCACAGCAGGTCGGCGCCGGCGGCCAGCGAGCGCACCGCGCCCTGCGCGCTGGTCTCGCCGTCACCGATAGCCGCCATCTCGAGCGCGTCGGTGACGATCACGCCGCCGAAGCCGAGTTCCTCGCGCAGCAGCCCGGTCAGCAGCCGGTGCGAGACCGTCGCGGGCGCGGCGGGGTCGACCGCGGAGAACACCACGTGCGCGGTCATGATCGACCGGATCCCGGCCCCGATCGCGGCCTGGAACGGCACCAGGTCACGGGCGCGCAGGTCGCTGAGCGACGCGTCCACCACGGGCAGCGTGAGGTGGGAGTCGGTGTCCGTCCGGCCGTGCCCGGGGAAGTGCTTGGCGCACGCCGCGACCCGGTGGGACTGGATGCCCTCGGTGAACGCGACCGTGTGCGCGGCCACCCGGTCCGGGTCGGCGCCGAACGAGCGCACGCCGATGATCGGGTTGGCCGGATTGCTGTCGAGGTCCGCCGACGGCGCGAGGTCGAGGTTGACGCCGTCCCGCGCCAGCATCGCGCCGATGCTGGCCGCGACCCGGCGGGTGAGCCCGGTGTCGTCGATCGCGCCGAGCGCGGCGTTGCCCGGGTAGGAGGAGCCGGTGCGGGCCTCGACCCGGGTGACGATGCCGCCCTCCTCGTCGGCGGCGATGAGCAGCGCGGGGTTGTGCGACCTAAGCTCCGCGGCCAGGGACCGCAACTGCGCCCGGTCCGTGATGTTCGCGGCGAACAGCAGGACCCCGCCGAGTCCGTCATCCAGCCACCGGCGGAGCCAGTCGGGCGGCTCGGTTCCGGCGAACCGAGCGAGTAGGCAGGCGTCAAGCTCGCTCACTGGCGGAAAGCTACAGAATCTACTGTCATATCGTCAATCTATGACGGTTTCACCGCGGCCAGCCAGTATCCCGGCTGGCGCGGTGGCACATGGCTGGCCATTCCGCAGCATCGTAGCCAGGCCCGCCGCCCCGCATCTCTCCTTTACCCGCCCCGCTACCCGCGCCGCCCCATCCCGGCCCCGCGGCGCCCGGGCCGCCCCGGGCCGCCCGGGCCGGCAGTCCGCGGACCCGCCGCAACTCCGTGCACCCCACCTCCCCGCGCCCCCCGGCCCGAATCCGGGGCTGTTCCATGATCTGGGTTATTCGCGCGGTCGTATACCGCAATCCGCCCAGATCATGAAAAGCGCGCCCGCCCAGCCCGCCACCCGCATTTCCCGCGCCGCGCCCCCCGCGCCGCGCCGCGCCCCCGCGCCGCGCCCCCTGCGCCGCGCCGCGAGCGCCCGTTCACCGGTGCGCCGGTCGTTTTTGGCCTGGAGTACGCTCGGCGAGCCTTGGATGTACAAAATTTACGTCCTAAAATCCTGGAGGGTAGACAAGTAACGGGCTGGACGTCTGGGCGGAGGTGGGCAGTGAAGCGACGGCCGGTGAAGGGGTGGATGGCCCTGGGCGCGGGGGTGGCCCTGGCTGCGGGCGCGCTAGGGCTGACGCCGGCCCTCGCCGGCACAAGCCGCGCGGTGCCGCAAAACCCCGGGCCGCAAGGCACGGCCGCCGGGCCGGGCCCGGTGAGCTCGCCGATCAAGCACGTGATCGAGATCATGATCGAGAACCACTCGTTCGACAACCTGTTTGGCGCGTTCCCCGGGGCGGACGGGATACCCCCCGGCACCACGATGCTGAACCCCAACGCGTACTTCGACTCCGCGCCCGACGTGTCGCCGGTCTGGGCCACGCCGAACGAGGGCGACGTGCAGGGCAACATCAACAACTCCACGGTCGCCGAGGAAATGGCCATGGACTATCAGCCCGGCCGGGGCTACCGGATGGACCACTACACCGTGTTCCCGCAGGACGGCATGTCGGCCATCACCGAGTTCGGCCCGCAGTTCGACCCGGACGAGCAGTACCTGGCAGGCACGTACGAACTGGCCGACCACAACTTCCAGCCGGTGATCGCGCCGACCCAGCCCAACGTCATGACCGCGCTGAACGGCACCGATCACGGCTGGGTGTACAACAACCTCGAGCCGGGCGCCGCGCAGCCGTGGAACTCCGTCTTCGACGAACTGACCGCGCACGACCGCACGTGGAAGATCTACTACGCGCTGCCGCCCTCGGTGCTCGACGGCACGATCTGGGACCAGATCATCCCGCCAGGGTCGGCCCAGGACCTGACCACGGGCAGCCAGTTCCTCACCGACCTATCTGACGGAGGGCTACCCGATTTCTCGTTCGTCCGGCCCGGGGTCGGTTACAGCACCGAGCCCCCCGAGGACGTCGGGGAGGGCGACGCCTGGGTCGGCCAGCTCGTGAACGCGGTGGCCGGCAGCCCGTACTGGGACTCGACCGCGATCTTCGTCACGTACGACGAGGGCGGCGGGTTCTGGGACCACGTGGCCCCATCGGCCGCGAGCGGCTACGGAACCCGGACACCGATGATCATCATCAGCCCCTACGCGCGCCGCGGGGTCTACCACCCGCAGACCACGAACGTGTCGATCCTGTCGTTCCTGCAGCGGCTGTGGGGCCTGGCCCCGCTGACCCCGCTCAACGCCCGGCAGAACGACCTGATGAGCGCGTTCGACTTCCGGCAGGCGCCGCTGCCCGCGCCCCAGGTGCCGGTCGCGCCGACCGACACGCTCGCCTTCCATGGGGCCACGATCCTCAACGACATCAGCAACCCGGCCCCCGGCAAGTCGCTGACCGTCAACCTGATGGCCGAGACCGCTGGCCTGACGCAGGACACCACCGTGAACGGTCCGGTCAGCCTCACGGTCACGCCCCCGCCCGGGGTGGCCGCGCCGCCGAACTTCCCCGTCTCGGTCACGCTGGCCGGCGGCGAGGCCACGTTCACGGCCCAGTTCCCCGCGGCGGGTTATTACCGCATCAGCGCCACAGGACCCGGTGGCAGCCAGGGCTGGGTGACGGTGGACGTGGGCGTGACCGCGAACACCGCCCCGTAGGCGTGCTGACCGACCCGGGAGCCGCGTTAAAGGTGATCATTATCAGGCCGGCGACGGCGGACGACGCGGCGGGCGTCGCCGCGGTGTGCGCCGCGTCGTTGCCGTTCGATCCGGACGCGGCCCGCCTGCCCGCGATCCTCGGCGGCCCGGGCCACGACCTGCTGGTCGCCGAGAGCGGCGGCGCGGTGGCCGGGGTGGCCTGCGCCACCGTGCGCGAGCGGGCTCACGGGCCGGCCCGCGGTCACGTGGACCTGCTCGCGGTTGCCCCGCGGGCCCGGGGCCTGGGCGCGGGGGCCCGGCTGCTGCGCGGGGCCGAGGACCTGCTGCGCGCCCGCGGCGCGGCCGAGGTGCGGCTGGGCCAGGGCGGCCCGGTTTACCTGTGGCCGGGCGTCGACCCGCGCTACACCGCGATGACCTGCCTGGCCGACCGGGCCGGTTACGAGCGATGCGGCGAGGAGGTCAACATGACCGTCGACCTTCTCGCCCCGCCGGGCGCTGACGCGTCCGGCGCTGAGGCGGGCGAGCGGCGGCTGGCCGACGCCGGGATCGCCGTCCGCCGTGCCGGGCCCGCCGAGGCCGGGGCGCTGGCGCGGTGGCTGCGCCAGGGTCCATGGGGCGCGACGACCTGGCCGTCAGAAGCGGTGCTCACGCTCGCGAACGACCCGCCGGGCTGCCACGTCGCCGTGCGCGGCGACGCCTACGTGGCGTTCGCGTGTCACGGGGTCAACCGCGGGGCGTGGTTCGGGCCGATGGGCACGCTGCCGTCGGAGCAACGGCACGGCATCGGGGCGGTCCTGCTCGGACGGTGCCTGGCCGACATCGGGCGGGCCGGCCACGCCTCGGCGCAGATCGCGTGGACCGGCCCGGTCCGGTTCTACGCGCGCGTGGTCGGGGCCCGCATCGACCGGGTGTTCTGGGCGTACCGGAAGACGCTGTAGCCGAACGCCGGGGGCTAGCTGGGGCGCCGGGCGGCGGCCTGGGCCAGCCGGACCGCGCCGGTCACCGCCTCGCCGGTCAGCGTCCTGATGTCGCTGCCGGGCCGGGTCTCCTCGATCGCGATCCGGACGGTCGTCTCCAGCTCGGCGTGGCGGAACAAGCCGCCGGACAGCACGACCGGCAGGCCGGGGGGCGCGCCCAGCCGCTCGGCCACCGCCGCCGCGAGCCCGGCCAGGGCGTCGGCCGCGTCCGCGACGATCACGGCGGCGGCCGGGTCGGCGCTGCCGATCACCACGGGCGCGTAGCCGGCCCAGTGCCGCGGGTGCTTCTGGCTGTAGAACGCGCCCTGCAGGGCGCCGATGTGGTCGGTTCCTGTGGCCTCGAACAGCCGGTCGCCCAGGTCACCCATTAAGGCGCCGCGGTCGCGGCGCTCGAGCAGCACCCGCAGTGCGGCCCGCACCATCCAGTACCCGCTGCCCTCGTCCCCGAGCAGGTGCCCCCAGCCCCCGCACTGCATCTCGTGGCCCTGGTAGGTGCCGATCGCGACCGAGCCGGTGCCGCAGATCAGCGCGACCCCCTCGTCCAGGCCCGCGGCGGGCAGGATCAGCATCGCGTCCTTGACGATCACCGTGCGTCCCGGCCGGGCCAGCGGGGCCAGGTGCTCGGAGAGGAACTGCCGGGTGCCGCGGACGCTGATCCCGGCCGAGCCCGCGCACACCGCGTCGAGCGGCTGCTGCGGGTCCAGGGGCAACTGGGCCAGCATGTCGGCCAGCGCGGCCTTGGCGCTCGCCGGGCCGACCGCGACCACGCTGGCGCTGGCCGCCTTGCTCTCGGCCACGATCTCGCCGTCCACGCAGAGCTGGGCCCGGCTCCCGGTCGCGCCGATGTCCAGGCCGAGGACGCGGGTCATGCCGGCTCCCCCAGGCCGAGCTGGATAAGGGCCCCGCGCACGCTCCCACCCGCGTCCGCGAGCGAGCCCGCGGCGGCATCGGGGGCGAGCCCGGACAGCAGGCACAGCAGGCTGAGCCGCAGGTCCCCGCCGCAGCGTTCCAGTTCGGCCCGGCACGCCTCGTCCTGCGCGCCGGAAACGGCGCTGAGGATCGACAGTTGCCGCTGGCGCAGCTTGGCGTTGGTTCCCGACATGCCCACCATCAGGTTCGAGTAGGTGCGTCCCATACGCACCATAACGGCCGTGGACAGCGCGTTGAGCACCATCTTCTGCGCGGTCGCCGCCTTCAGCCGGGTCGAGCCCGCGATGGCCTCGGGCCCGGTGTCGATGAGCACGCCGTGCTGGACCAGCGCGGCCAGCGGCGCGTCCGGGTTGCTGCTCAGCAGCACGGTCATCGCCCCGGCCGACCGGGCGAAGCGCAGCGCGCCCGCCACGTACGGGGTGCGGCCGCTGGCCGTGATCCCCACCGCGACGTCGCCCCCGGACACCTCGGCCGCGTCCTGCGCGCCGAGCGCCTCGCTATCCTCGACCCCTTCGACCGCGGTGCCCAGCGCGTAGGCGCCGCCCGCCTGGTGCGCCACGAAGACCCCGGGTTCCAGGCCGAACGTCGGTATGACTTCCGCCGCGTCCATGATCCCGATCCGCCCCGACGTCCCGGCGCCGAAGTAGTGGACCTGGCCCCCGGCCCGCAGCCGCTCGACGACGAGGTCGACGACCGTGGCCAGTTCCGGCAGCACCGACGCCACCGCCCCGGCCACCGTGGCGTCCTCGGCGTTCAGCAGCCGCAGGACCTCCTCGGTCGGCACCACGTCGATATCTATGGTGCGCCAGTTGCGTTCCTCCGTGCGAGACGACACCGGCAAGGGTGTCAGCAGCGCATGATCCCCCGACTCAGACTCTGCTGGCACCGAGTTGCTCCTCCCAGTTCTGCACGGTTGATCAATGTTACTATTTTGCCACCCGGCGTCTAGTCCTGTCTCATATGCACAGAGAGTGCGGTTGCGGAGCGTCGGTCATGGGCCTTTCACCTCAGTAAACGTGATGTGAGCCGGACATAGATGTCACGTTGCGCAGACTCGTCCGGTTCTGCCGCAAGGTGAGACATGGTCCGGCGCGGGCCGGGCTACTCTTCGTCGCCTCTTCGTCGCCGTCCCGAACCAGAACGTCGCCAGTGACGGCGCGCGCTCCGCCGCGCCCCTCCGGCGCACGGCCCCGTTCCATGATCTGGGTGCATGGCGTGCTACATACGCGCTCAATCCACCCAGATCATGGAAAGTCGGGTGGCTTTAGTCGCCGGTGTCCGTGCCGGTGTCCATGTCGGCGGGGTCGTCCGGGATGTAGAACATGCGCAGTTGCAAGGGGCGGGCCCCGGGCGGGGCGTCCTGTGCCGAGTGCGCGTACTTGTTCACCAGCGCGACGTAGTCGTCGTGCAGCGCTTCGAGATCCTCGACGGTGAAGTACCCGCGGGCCCGGGATGCCTTGGCCCACTTGCCGTGCTGGCGCACGTCGCGGATGAACCGGTTGACCAGGGCAAGTTCACCGGGGATCTGCCCGGAACGCCACTCGTCCAGCGCGGCCCGGTCCGGGGCGCTGAGGCTCTCGTAGTCAGGCTCGCGGTGGTCGGTGGGGAACGTGCGCCACCACCGCTCCCGGGCCCCGGCCCGCCCCGGCACCTCCTCGATCACCCCGGCGTCGGCCAGCACCCGCAGGTGGTAGCTGGTGGTGCCGGTGCTTTCGCCCAGCGCCTCCGCGAGCGTGGTGGAGGTCGCAGGCCCGTTGGCATCCAGGTGCCGCAGCATCTCCTGGCGCAGCGGGTGCGACAGCGCCTTCCATCGCTTGGCATCGCCGACGACGCGGCGCGGGGTGGTGGCCACGATCCTCAGCGTAGCAGGGATACCAAGAGATTTCTGCAGAATTTTATTTGCAGAATTTTCTCTGTAGACCTACGGTGGGCGTCATGCAGACACACGCTCCTCCTGCTCCCGCCCTCCACCTCCCATTGCTGACCCGCCGCCGCAGTCGGCTCCGCCGCCCGGCCGACCTCGCGCGCATCGCCGCTTCTGTCGGCCTGGCTGGCGCCGCTCGCCGTCCAGCTGGGGTCGTGCACCGGGCGGACGGCGGCCACCGGACCGATGCTGGTGACCGGGCCGGGGACGCTCGACAGGCCGGTGTCGCCGCGTTCAGGCCCGATGTTTCGGCGGCTACGCTGCGCCGGGGCCGACTGGTCGCGCTGGGCGTGGGCGGCTTTCTGCTGCCCTGGTGCGTGCTGCTCGGCGTGACACTGCCCGCCACCGCTCAGGTCCAGAACTGGTCGCTGGCCTGGGTCGGCCTCGACGCCGGGGAGGCGATCGCGGCGCTGTCTACCGCGGTATTGCTGGCCCGCGCCGACTCCCGGGCGAGCGTGACCGCGGCGGCCGGCGGGGCGCTGCTGGTCGCCGACGCCTGGTTCGACGTCTGCACCTCGACGCCCGACTATCGCGTGGCCCTGGCCGAGGCCGTATTCGTTGAGCTTCCGCTGGCCGCGGCCGCGTTCTGGCTCGCCGCCCGGCTGGCCCGCGGCGCCCGCAGTGCCCGCAGTGCTACCGGCACTCCCGGCTGGGACGGCGCGGACGGGCGGGGCCCGGACGGGGTCGGACGGGGGCGGGCCGGGGCGGGCCGGGGGCGGGCCGGGGTCGGACGGGGGCGGGTGTGAACAGAGCCCTGCTGGCTGCGGGCGCAGTACTCGGCGCGGGCGTGGTCACCGCGGGCGCGGTGCTCCGCGATCAGGCGCCGTACCCGTACTCGCAACATCTCCTGCTGGACATCCCGCTGCCCCTGCTGACCCCGCGACGCCTCGACGCACTGCTGCGGCCGCGCGCGGGCGAGCAAGTGCTGGAGATCGGACCGGGCACCGGGCTCCAGGCCCTGCACGTGGCCCCGCAACTAGGTGCCGGCGGCCGGCTGGCCGTGGTCGACGTGCAGGAGGAGATGCTCACGCACGTGATGAAGCGCGCCGCACAGCGGTCGGTGACCAACATCGCGCCGCACCGGGCCGACGCCCGCGCCCTCCCGTTCGACGCCGCCACGTTCGACGCCGCCTACCTGGTGACCGTGCTGGGTGAGGTGCCCGGCCGGCTGGCCGCGCTGAAGGAGTTGCGCCGGGTGCTCAAGCCGTCCGGGCGCCTGGTGATCGGGGAGTTCGCGGACCGGCACCACGTACCCCTGGCCACCCTGGTGCGGCTGGCCAACGACGCCGACCTGCACCTGCTGCGCCGCACCGGCGTGCCCCTGGCCTACTACGCGCTCTTGCGGCCCTGCGGCGCCGGGTAGCGGGCTGATCAGCGAAGATGGGATCATGCGTCTTCCTGTCATGCCGCCGGTGGCGCCGATGCTGGCCAAGTCCGTGAAGGATCTGCCCCAGGGCGAGCTGAGCTTCGAGCCCAAGTGGGACGGCTTTAGGTCGATCGTCTTCCGGGACGAGGCCGAGGTGGAGTTCGGCAGCCGCAACGAGCGGCCGCTGACCCGCTACTTCCCCGAACTCGTCGAGGCGGCGGTCCGGGGGTTGCCCGGCCGCTGCGTTCTGGACGGGGAGATCGTCATACCCGACGGCGACGGCCGGCGGCTGAACTTCGAGGCCCTGCTGCAGCGGATCCACCCGGCGGCGAGCCGGGTCCGGCTGCTGGCCGAGCAGACGCCCGCCGAGTTCGTGATCTTCGACGTGCTGGCGCTGGGCGACACCGACTACATGACCGTGCCGTTCGCGGACCGGCGGGCCGCACTGGAGCGGGCGCTGGCCGGCGTCGCGGCGCCGTTCCACCTCACCCCGGCGACCCGGGACCGGGACCAGGCCGCCGAGTGGTTCAGCCAGTTCGAGGGCGCGGGCCTGGACGGCATCGTGGCCAAGCCGCTGGACGGGGCGTACGAGCCGGACAAACGGGTCATGTTCAAGATCAAGCACGAGCGGACCGCGGACTGCGTGGTCGCGGGCTACCGGGAGCACAAGAGCGGCCCGGACGCGATCGGCTCGCTGCTGCTCGGCCTCTACGACGATGCGGGCCGGCTGGCCAGCGTCGGGGTGATCGGCGCGTTCCCGATGGCCACCCGGCGCGAGCTGTTCACCGAACTGCAGCCGCTGGTCACCAGCTTCGAGGGGCACCCGTGGAACTGGGCTCGGCCCGAGCCCGGGGTCCGCAACCCGCGCGAGGCGCAGAACAGCCGGTGGAACGCGAACAAGGACCTCTCGTTCATCCCGCTGCGGCCCGAGCGGGTGGTCGAGGTCCGCTACGACCACATGGAGGGCACGCGGTTCCGGCACACCGCCCAGTTCGTCCGGTGGCGTCCCGACCGCGAGCCGGTGTCGTGCGGCTTCGCCCAGCTCGAGGAGCCGGTCAGCTACAACCTGACCGACATCCTCGGCTGAGGGCTGAGGGCTGAGGCCCCGCTCTCGGCTGAGGCCGCCCCGCTCTCGGCTGAGGCCGCCCCGCTCTCGGCTGAGGCCGGCTCCCCGGCTCCCCGGCTCCTGGGCCGGGCTTAGACCTGCACGAACTCGATGCCGGCGAGCTGGCAGAACACCTTCCAGCTCGCGGCGTGGTAGCCCAGGTTCATCACCTCGTGGTGCGGGCCGCCCGCGGCCAGCCAGGCGTTCATGCAACCGCGCACGCCCGAGGCCGGGCGGAACTGGCCGTAGGGCATCTCGAGGGCCGGCAGTTCCTGGGCATCCAGGTTCTCGCCCTCGGCCACGACCATCCGGAACCGCTCGTTGCCCAGCGACACCAGGGTGGCCAGGGTGGCCGGGCCCGGCTGGTACTGGAACAGGAACGTGGGCGGGTCGGCCAGCTTGCCGATGCCCAGCGGCCGCTTGATCAGCTTCACCGGCCGGTCGGAGCGGGCGATCTTCCAGTTGCCCTCCCCCATGTGGCTCATGAGGATCGAGTCGGAGGGGAAGTCCATCGCGTACATCTCGGTGAAGTGCGCGTCCCCGATCAGCACGTGCCCGGCGGAAACCATGCACGCGGTCAGCACGTCACCCTCGGCGGCGTAGCCGTAGCCCTTGGCCATCAGCGTGGAGGCCGCGGCCAGCGGCAGCCGGGCGAACCGGCCGTCGTCGCCGATCGCGTCGAAGTGGGCCGTGTAGGCGCCGTACCCGCTGGTGTCCAGGATCTGCTGGATCGCGACCTGCATCCGGGCGTGGTCGGCGCGCTCCTCCTCCGAAAGCTGCGAGTCGATCTCGAAGTGCTCGTTCTCGAACGAGATGAGCTCGTCGAGTTGCTCCTGGGTGACGTGCAGCATACTGCGGTACAGGTCCCCGGTCCCGACGGCCAGGATCTCCGGGCCCAGGCTGCGGACGAGCGCGCTCTCGTCCACCCGGATGTCGCCCATGTCGTTCATGGCGTAACCGAAGATCGCGACCTTGAGCGACTTCCAGGCGGTCACGGCGGCGGCCGCGCGCGCCCACCGGCCCACGTCGGCCTTGAACTCGTCGCTGCGCCAGTCATCGGTCAGCACGGCGAACCGGCGGCCCGCCCGGACCATCGCGTTCGCGGTGTCCTGCGCGCCGTGCACCCCCTGGTTGTAGGTCATGTCGTCCATGTTCCAGGCGGGGGTGACGTTCGGCTCCGGCTGGATGTTGGCCATCAGGATCGGCAGCCGCGACTCGTTCAGCAGCCGCGCCACCCGCATGGCGGGCCCGTAGGTCAGCATGACCACCATCACGCCGTCCAGGTCCGCGTTCTCGAACTCGCGCATCTCGCGCTCGGCGTCCTCGCGGTACTTGATCGGCTTGCTTGGAATGAACTCCGCCACGTCAGCCAGGTGGATGGCGATCTCGCGCGCGTATCCCTCCTGCCGTTGCGCGATGCCGGGGATCATCTCGTCGTACAAGTCCTGCATGATGCCGAGGATCCCGATCCGGGGCTTGCGGTCAGACATCAATTCCTCCTGAAGCGATAGGCCCGGCCGCATCGCCAGCGGCAAGGCCAGTCATGGCCGGGGGTGCGGTCAGCGTTGGCCATACTCCTGCGTGTAGCGCCGGTGCAGCGCGTCGATCTGGTCTTGCGGGATCGGGTCGAGCCGGCCGCCGAAGGCGCGGGCGAGGTGGACGGTCCGGGCAACGTCCTCACACATCACCGCGGCCTTCAGCGCGTCGCGGGCGCTGCCGCCGATCGTGAAGACGCCGTGGCTGCGCATGAGCACCGCGGCCGAGCGGTGGCCGGACAGGGTCGCCACGATGCCGCGGCCGATCTCGTCGCTGCCGATCAGCGCGAACGGCCCGACCGGGATCTCGCCCCCGAACTCGTCGGCCATGGCCGTGAGCACGCACGGGATCGCCTCGCCGCGCGCGGCCCAGGAGGTCGCGTACCCGGAGTGCGTGTGCACGACGCCGCCCACCTCGGGCAGCTGCCGGTAGACGTAGGCGTGCGTGGCGGTGTCGCTGGACGGGCTGAGCCCGCTGATGCCCAGGGCCTGGTCCTCGACGACCTGGCCGTCGAGGTCGCAGACCACCATCGACTCGGGGGTCAGGTCGGCGTAGCCGACCCCGCTCGGCTTGATCACCATGAGGTCGGCCCCCGGGACCCGGGCGGAGATGTTCCCCGAGGTCCAGGCGACCAGCCCGGCGGCGGCCAGGTCGGCGTGCAGGTCGCTGACGGTCTGCCGTAGCTCCGCCACCTGCTCGTACACGGCGGCTGTGCTCATGAGGTGCTCCCATTGCGGTTGGCGGCCAGCCCGCCCGGGGATGTGACCCGGTCACGGATTCCGCGCAGCCGGTGCATGACCTCGTTGCCACCCCGGCCGAAGTAGTCGTGCAGCAGCAGGTACTCGGCGTAGAGGCGGTCGTACACGTCGGCGCTGGCCGGGTCCGGCGTGAACACCGCTTCGTGCTTGCCGCCCATCGTCACCGCCGCGGTGGGCACGTCGGGGTACCAGCCGGCCGCGACCGCCGCGTGGATGGCCGAGCCCAGGGCCGGCCCCTGATCGGACGTGATCGCGCTCAGGGGGCGCCGGGTCACGTCCGCGTAGATCTGCATCACGAACTCGTTCTTCACCAGGCCGCCGGCGACCACGAACTCGGTGACCGGCACGCCCGAGTCCTCGAACGCGTCGATGATGACCCTGGTCCCGAACGCGGTCGACTCCACCAGCGCGCGGTAGATGTCCGGGGCCCGGGTGGCCAGCGTCAGGCCCACGACGACGCCGGACAGGCGGTGGTCGACCAGCACCGAGCGGTTCCCGTTCAGCCAGTCCAGGGCGACAAGCCCGTGCGCGCCCGCGGGCTGGGCGGCGGCCTCGGCCGACAGCACGTCGTGCACGGACACGCCGCGCCGCTTGGCCTCTTCGACGTACGACGGGGGCGTGGCGTGCTCGGCGAACCAGGCGAAGATGTCCCCGACACCGCTCTGCCCGGCCTCGTATCCCCACAGCCCGGCCACGATGCCGCCGTCGACCACGCCGCACATGCCGGGCACCTCGGCCAGCCGGCCGCCGTTCATCACGTGGCACGTGGAGGTGCCCATGATCGCGACCATCTGGCCCGGCTCGATCGCCGCGGCCGCCGGCGGGGTCACGTGGGCGTCCACGTTGCCGACGGCCACCGCGATGCCCTCCGGCAGCCCGGTCCAGCCGGCCGCCTCGGCGGTGAGCGACCCGGCGCGGGCGCCCAGTTGCATGATCTTCTGCCCCAGCTTCTCCTCGGCGAACCCGGCGAAGCGCGGGTCGAGCGCGGCCAGGTACTCGCGCGAGGGGTACCGGCCGTCCTGGAAGATGCCCTTGTAGCCGGCGGTGCAGGCGTTCCTGGTCTCCACCCCGGCTAGCTGCCAGATGATCCAGTCGGCGGCCTCGATCCACCGGCTGGCCTCCTCGTACGTCGGCAGGTCCTCCTCCAGCATCTGCAGTGCCTTCGCGAACTCCCACTCAGACGAGATCTTGCCCCCGTAGCGGCCAATCCAGGGTTCGCCACGCTCATGCGCGAGCGCGTTGATCCGGTCGGCCTGCGGCTGGGCCGCGTGGTGCTTCCACAGCTTCGGGTAGGCGTGCGGCCGGCCCTCGAACCCGGGCACCTGGCACAGCGGCGTCCCGTCGGGGGTGGCGGGCAGCACCGTGCACGCGGTGAAGTCGGTGCCGATCCCGGCCACCAGCGCCGGGTCGATGCCCGCGTCGGCCACGGCGGCCCGCACCGCGTGCCGGAGCACGTCGCGGTAGTCCTCGGGGTCCTGCAGTGCCCAGTCCGGCGGCAGCCGCTCACCGGTCGCCGCGAGCTTGTCGTCCATCACGCCGTGGGCGTATTCGTGCACCGCCGTGCCAAGCTCGGCGCCGTCCCGGGCGCGCACGACCAGAGCGCGGCCGGACAGCGTGCCGAAGTCGACGCCGACGAAGCAGGCATCCGGATTGTTAGCGCTAACAGCCGGATCGTGGTCCACAGTGCTCCTCTTTTCCTGCGTCGCTGTCAGCGCCGCCGCGGGCGGGTGGCGCTGGCACGCACGATGAGTTCCGGGGCGACGGGCAGCCGGGCGCCAGGCGCCGGGCGTCCGCAGATCCGGTCCACGAGCAGCCGCAGCGCTTGCCTGCCCAGTTCACCGAAATCCTGCCGCACCGTGGTCAGCGGGGGAAGGAAGTAGGCCGATTCGGGGATATCGTCAAAGCCCACGACGCTCACGTCATGCGGCACCTGACGCCCGTGCTCACCGAGCGCCCGCAGCAGGCCGAGCGCCATCTGGTCGTTGGCGCAGAAGACCGCGGTCACTTCCGGCATCTTCGCGAACTGGTGGCCTATCTCATAGCCCGACCGCGCCGACCAGTCGCCGCGCACGATCTCCGGAGCGCCCGCGCCCGCCTCGCGCAGGGCCCGGTTCCATCCTTCCGCGCGCTCCCTGGCGTCCAGCGTGGAGTCCGGCCCGCCCACGTAATGCACGGTGTGGTGGGCCAGGTCGAGCAGGTACCTGGTGGCCTGGAAGGCGCCGGAGATGTTGTCGATCGCGACCGAGTCCAGCGGGGCCCTGGTGCCGCAGCCCACGGCGACCAGCGGCACGTCGGTGGCCACTCCGGACAGCGCCTCGAGCGCGGGCATCTCGGAGGCGATCACGATGATCCCCTCCACGCCGTGGCCAAGGAACCGGTCGACGGCCTCCTGCATCGAGCGGCGGTCGAAGGCCGGGAGGCTGGTGATGGCCACCGAATAGCCAGCGTGCGCGGCCCTCTCGATGCCGTAGAGCATCGAGGCCGGGCCGTAAAGAGTGGTGTCGAAGCTGATCACGCCCAGCGCGTGAGTGCGCCCGGTCACCAGGGTGCGGGCCGCGGCGTTCGGCCGGTAGCCGAGTTCGCGGATCGCCGCCAGCACGTCCTCGCGGGTCTGCGGCCGGACGTTGGGATGCCCGTTCAGTACCCGGGACACGGTCTGATGGGAGACGCCAGCTAGCCGCGCGACATCCGCCATGACCGGCCGCGAGGCTGGCCCGTTCGCCGTAGACGCCACCAGATCCCCTCGGCCACTGGCTGATTCCTAGCCCGTGCGACGCAGCGCCATGAGGCGAGGCGATTGTTACCGCTCACATCTCGCACTGTCAAGTGCTGCATTCCGCTGGTACAACTAGCCTAAGCGAGATCAGGCCGCAGCCCGAATGCTGGTCACCAGCGTGACCGGTATCCCGTCATTTGATAGAACGCCCGGATCCTGGAAACCTACGACACGTGGAGCGCGAGCGGGGACCCTTCACCCAACCCATCTCGCCTTCGGCCATAGCCGAACAGACCGCCGAACGGGAGCAGGCTGTCGCCGACGGTGAGACGGCGCTGGGTTCCGCACACCCCGAGACGCTCACCGCCCGCGGGACGCTGGCGCGGGCCTACCAGTACCTCGGCCGCTCCGCCGAGGCGGTTGAGCTGCACGAGAAGAACCTGCCGCTGCGCGAGGAGTCGCTCGGCCCCGACCACGCGGACACCCTGGAGTCCCGCCACGACCTGGCCGTCGCCTACCGCTCGCTGGGCCGCGCCGCGGACGCGATCGCGCTGCACGAGCAGAACCTCACGGTCCAGGAACGGCTGCTCGGCCCGGATCACCCCGCCACCATGGCCACCCGGGCCGCCCTGGCCGCCGCGCACCAGGCGGCGGGCCACTCGGCCCAGGCCCTGTCGGGCTACCAGGAAGCCCTGGCCGACCAGGAACGGGTGCTCGGTCCCGACGCCCCGCAGACCACGCACACCCGGGCCAACCTGGCCGCCGCCTACGCCGCGGACGGGCGGCTATCCGCGTCGATCGCGCTGCACGAGCGAAACCTGGCCGCCAGGGAGCGCGACCTCGGCCCCGACGACCCGGACACCCTCGCCTCACAGCACGGGCTCGCGAAGTCATTCGCCGCGGCCGGCCGGCTCGTGGATTCGGTGCCGCTTTTCGAGCGCACGCTGGCCGGCCGGGAGCGGATCCTCGGCCCCGGCCACCCCGACACCCTCGCGTCGCAGGACGCGCTCGCCACCGCCTACACCGCCGCCGGCTGGTTCGATCAGGCCATAACGCGGCACCGCGCCACCGTGGCGGACGCCGTGCGGGTCCTCGGTGCCGGGCACCCGGAGACGCTGACGTTCCGCGCCAACCTGGCCGGCGCCTTCCACCGGGCCGGGCAGCCCGACGAGGCCATCGCGCTGCTGGAGCCGATCGTGGCCGAACGCGAGCAACTGCTCGGCGCCGACCACCCCGACACCCTCTCCAGCCGGAACGACCTGGCCGCCGCCTACGCGCGAGCGGGCCAGCTCACCGAGGCCATCGCGCTGCACGAGCGGAACGTGGCCGACCTCGGGCGCCTGCTGGGCAACGACCACCCGGCCACGCTCACCGCGCGCGCCAACCTCGCCGCCGTCTACGGCCGCACCGACCGGCTGCCCGAGGCGATCACCCTGCAGCAGCAGGTCCTGGCCGAACGCGAGCAACTGCTCGGCCCGGATCACCCCACCACCCTGACCTCCTGCAACAACCTGGCTGCCGCGCTCGCCCGGTCCGGCCAGCTACGCGAGGCGATCGAGCTCTACAAGCGCGCCCACGCCGGCCGCAAGCGAGTCCTCGGCGCCGATCACCCCGCCACCCGCGCCAGCCGTGATGCCCTCGCCCACGTCCGCGACCGCCGCCACGCCACCCTCCTAACCTGGCGCCCCCGCCGCGGCCGCTCCTCCCCCGCGCCCGACGCCAGCACCGTGCCCGACAGCAGCACCGCCCCGCCCGTCAACCAGCCCGATCGAGCCGCCTCCCCCGACCCCGCGCCCCCCGTCGTCCCCGCCGGTCCCGGCGACGAGCCCCCTGAGCCGCAATCCACCGCGGCCGACCAGGTCACCGAACCGCCACCCGACGACCGTTCCCTCACGCCCGACGCCCCCCGGCCTGCCGCCACTACGGTCAGCCCCGGCGCCGACGAGGCCAGCGAACCACCCGACGACCAGACCGCCTCCCCGCCACAGTCCCCCGCCACCCCCGGCTGACCAGCCAAGTCACCGGTCGGCCAGGCCTTAAACTCGCCGCCTGGCCCCAGGCACTCCCCGGACCCGCCGACCGACCAGCCCGGACCCGCCGCCTGACCCCGAGCACTCCGCCGATCCGCCTCTCACCGCGCCGAACCCCCGCGCCGACGATCGCAGAGACCATGAAAAACTGCCCTCGATCGGGACGGAGCGCCGGTTTTGGCCGGTTGCGCGGGCCTCGGTCGGCTGCCGGGTTGGCGAGGCGCGCGTTGGGCCGCCTTGCGCCTGATCGGCTCGCATTTAGAGCGGGCGGGGCCTGCCTGGGCGGGAGCCGGGGACGGGGCGGGGATGCGTTGGTAACGACTCAACTAAGAAGTTCACGGGGTCTTGACACTGATGTAACGAGAGATTGACACTACTGCACAGATTTGAAACGTTCCAGTAGCGGCGATCAAACCGCGAAGAGGGCGGAGGGCTCGATGGACCCTGGGCACAGCGCCGACGGCCACGCCGGCCAGGCCCAGGAACCCGCTCACGACCGCGCCGGCCAGCCTCCGGCTAACGACCGCCCGCCCGCCAGCTCGGCCCGGGCACCCGTCGATGACCACGCCAGCCAGGTTCCCGCCAATGACCCCCCGCCCGCCGGCCAGGCCCAGGCACCCGCTGACGGGCATGCCGGCCGGGCTCTCGCTGACGACCTTCCGGCGGGCGGCTCGGCGGACGAAGGGCAGCCGCAGGGGCCAGACGGGGGCGGGGAGGGGGTGCCGCTGCTGTCGTTGCGGCACGCGGCCAAGGCGTTCGGAGCCGTGCACGCGATCGTGGACGGGTCGATCGACCTGTACGCCGGGGAAGTGCACGGACTGGTCGGAGAGAACGGCGCGGGCAAGTCCACGCTGGTGAAGATCCTGGCCGGCGTGTACCAGCCGGACAGCGGGGAGTTGCTGGTGAACGGCGCCGCGACCGTGCTGCACGGCCCGGCGGCGGCCCAGGAGGCCGGGATCGCCGTCATCTACCAGGAACCGACGCTGTTCCCGGACCTGACCGCGGCCGAGAACATCTTCATGGGCCGCCAGCCGCTGCGGCGGGGCCGGCGCATCGACGCGCGGCAGATGCGGGCCGCGGCCCGGGCGCTGTTCGAGCGGCTGGGGGTGCGGCTCGACCCGGGGCGGATCTGCCGCGGCCTGTCCATCGCCGACCAGCAGATCATCGAGATCGCCAAGGCCCTGTCGCTCGAGGCGCGGGTCATCGTCATGGACGAGCCCACCGCGGCGCTGTCCGCGACCGAGGTGACCCGGCTGTTCGACGTGGCGGCGACGCTGCGCGCGGCCGGGTCCGCCGTGCTGTTCATCTCGCACCGGCTGGAAGAGGTCTTCGAGATCTGCCAGCGGGTCACCGTGATGCGCGACGGCCGGCAGGTGCTGAGCAGGAAGCTGGCCGGACTCAGCGCGGACGACCTGGTCCGGGCCATGGTGGGCCGGCAGTTGGCCGATCGCGTGGACGACGAGCCGGCCGTGCCCGGCGAGCAGGTGCTGCGGGTCGAGCGCCTCACCCGGGAGGGAGTGTTCACCGACATCTCCTTTGACGTGCGGGCGGGCGAGATCGTGGCGTTCGCGGGGCTGGTGGGGTCCGGGCGCAGCGAGGTGGCGCGGGCCGTCTTCGGGATCGACCGCTACGACGCCGGCTCGGTGACCGTGCGCGGCCGCCGGCTGCGCGGGTCGTCCCCGACCAGCGCGATGGCCGCGGGGATGGGCTTCGTGCCGGAGGACCGGCGCCAGCAAGGCCTGGTCATGGACATGTCGGTGCAGCAGAACATGGCGCTGGCGTCGCTGGGCAGGCTCCGCCACGCCGGGCTTATCTCCTCGAAGTCGGAACGGAACTTCGCGGCCGACTGGGCCTTGCGACTGCGGATCAAGTTCGGGCGGCTCACCGACCCGGTCTCCCAGCTAAGCGGCGGCAACCAGCAGAAGGTGGTGCTGGCCAAATGGCTCGGGCGCGAGCCGGCCCTGCTGATCGTGGACGAGCCGACCCGCGGCATCGACATCGCCACCAAGGCCGAGGTGCACCGGCTGCTCATGCAGCTCGCGAGGAACGGAGTCGCGATCTTGATGATCTCCTCGGAACTGCCCGAGGTGCTGCGCGTCAGCGACCGGATCCTGGTCATGCGGGAGGGCAGGCTGGCCGCCGAGTACTCCCGCGCGGACGCCTCGGAGGAAAAGATCATGTCGGCGGCGACCGGCCAGCTCCAGGAGCAGGCCCAGTGAGGCGGACACCGTGAGCACGACCCTGGCCCCGCCGCGAGAGCCGTCCGGGGCGCCGGCCGACGTCGGCTCGCGCCGGCTGACCGACCGGGTCTTCCGGGTCAGGGAATCCGGCATCATCGCGGTCCTGGCGCTGTTCGTCCTGATCACCGCGGTCGTCCAGCCGCGCTTCGTCAGCTCGTCGAACATCCAGTTCATCCTGGTCGACACCGCGGTTTACGCGCTGGTCGCGCTGGGCGAGACCATGGTGATCATCACCCGGAACGTGGACCTGTCTGTCCAGTCGGTGCTGGCGCTGTCCGCGTACCTGTCGGCCGGATTGTTCGGGCACGTGCACGGCATCCCGATTCCGGTGGTGTTCCTGGTCGGGCTGGGCATCGGGCTGGCCTGCGGCGCGGCCAACGGGCTGATGGTGTCGCTCGGCCGGGTACCGAGCCTCGTGGTCACGCTCGCCACCCTCTACATAATCCAGGGCATCGACATCCTGGTCGTCGGCGGCAACGAGGTGGTCGCATCGTCGCTGCCCAGCGGGTTCGTCGCCATCCCCAACGTGACCATCTTCGGGATTCCCTGGCTCGCCATCGCCGTGGCCGCCGTGATCGGAGCCGGAGCCTACTACCTGCGCTCGTTCCGGTCCGGCCGCGAACTCTACGCGATCGGGTCGAATCCCGAGGGGGCCCAGCTGGCCGGCATCCCGGTGGCCAGGCGCGTGTTCACCGCGTTCACCCTGTGCGGCGGGATCGCCGGGGTCGGCGGCGTGCTGTGGGCCGCCCAGTACCAGACGATCAATTCCAGCGCGGGGGGCACCAACTTCTCGCTGATCGTCATCGCGGCGGTCGTGGTCGGCGGGGTGGCGATCTTCGGCGGCAGCGGCAGCGCGGTCGGCGCCGCCATCGGGGCACTGCTGCTCGGGACCATCAACGTGGCCCTGGACGTGCTGGGCATCTCCGACTTCTGGGACCAGGCGATCGCCGGATTCCTGCTATTGCTGGCCATCACCCTGGATCGCGGCATCTCGGTCAGGCTGGCGGAAGCGCTGCGCAAGAGGAGTGCCCGCGATGGAACCTGACCGCACCGCGGTGCCGCCGCAGGCCGCCACGGCGCCTGGCCAGCCGGACAACCCGAAGCAAGCCGGCTGGCGGTCGCGCATAGCCACCAGGCACGTGCTGCGCTGGGAGACCGGCCTGGCCGTCGTCGTCGTAGCCATCGGGGTACTCGGCGTCTCGACCTCGTCGGAGTTCCTGACCAGCAACAACATCTTCAACCTTGGCCTGCAGTCCGGCGAGATAGCGATCATGGCCCTGCCGATGACGCTCATCATCATCAGCGGCGAGATCGACCTCTCGGTGGCCTCGATCATGGGCATGTCGAGCGCGCTGCTCGGCTACCTGTTCGGCCAGGGCTGGCCGCTGCCGGCCATCTTCGTCGTCATCGCGCTGGTCGGGGTCGTGGCGGGAGCGATCAACGGCCTGCTGATCACCCGCCTCGGCCTGCCCTCCCTGGCGGTCACGATCGGCACGCTCGGCCTGTACCGGGGCGTGGCGGACATCGTGCTCGGCCCGCACACGATCTCGAACTTCCCCGCCGCCTACGCCAACATCGGCGTCGACGCGGTGCCGCACACCGATCTGTCGTTCTCGGCGGCGGTCTTTATTGTGCTGGCCGTGGTCTTTGGCGCAGTGCTTCATTTCACGCCCGCCGGCCGGTCGATTTACGCGATGGGAGCCAGCCCGGAGGCGGCGGCATTCGCCGGGATCCGGGTCAAGCGCATCAAGACGCTGCTGTACATCGCCTCCGGCGTGATCTGCTCCCTGGCGGGCGTGCTGCTGACGTTCCGCCTTTCCACCTCGGTCAACAGCAACGGGCTCGGCCTGGAGCTTGACGTGGTGGCCGTGGTCCTGCTCGGCGGGGTCTCCATCTTCGGCGGCCGGGGAACGATCATCGGCGTCGTGCTCGGCGTGCTCGCGTTCGCCGGGATCCAGAACGCGCTGCTGCTGACGAACTTCAACCAGGAGGCGGCCAGCATTCCCGTGGGCGGCCTCCTGCTGGTCAGCGTATTCGTGCCGAACGTGGCCGCGTTCAGCCGCCGGCTACGCGACTTGATCTCCAGGAGAAGCAGAGCCGTGCCAGCGGCGACCGGATCTGGCCATGACTGACGCCGCGACACGGGCCGTCCGCGCCAGTGCCCATTGCCGCCCCGGCGGCGGCACCGTTATCCGCAATCTCAGCACCGGCTTTTCCAGGCCCATAGTTGAAAGGATTCATCGATGACGAGAGTTCCTATCAGAAGAGCGATGCCAATTGTGGCCATCCTGGTCTTGGCGTCTATTCTCGCGGCGTGCAGCTCATCGGGCTCGTCGAACACGAGTTCTTCGGGCTCCTCGGGCACCAGCTCGGGCGGGCTGAAAAAGGGCCTGAAGGTTTTCATCATCCCGAAGAACCTCGGCAACAACTACTTCACCACCGCTGACAGCGTCAAGTCAGGCGGCGCGATCGCCGCGCTTGACACGCTCGGCGAATCCGGCAGCGAGACCAGCGGGACGGCCGCCACGCCCGCTTCGCAGATCCCGGCCATCCAGGCCGCGGTCGCGAAGGGCGCCAACGTCCTGATCGTGTCGGCGACCGACCCCACCGCGCTCTGCCCGACGCTGAAGAGCGCCATGGCCAGGGGCATCACCGTGGTGACCTACGACTCGGACGCGCCGACCTGCCGTGACCTGTTCATCAACCAGGCATCCACCGCCGAGATCGGAACCAGCGAGGTCGATCTGCTGGCCAAGGAGATACACGACACCGGCCAGATCGGGATCGTCTCGGCCGCGGCCACCGCTACCAACCAGAATGCCTGGATCGGCTACATGAAGCAGCAGCTGACCAAGTACCCGAAGATGAAGCTGGTGTCGACCGTCTACGGCAACGACGACCCGCCCACCGCCACCCAGGTGACCGAGGGCCTGCTGGAGCACTACCCGAACCTCAAGGGCATCATCTCCCCGACCACCGTGGGCATCCTGGCCGCGGCGCAGGTGGTGGCCACGCCGAAGTGGAAGGGCAAGGTCATCGTGACCGGCCTGGGCACGCCGGACGAGATGAAGACGTACGTGGCCGACGGCGTGGCGCCCGGGTTCATCCTGTGGAACCCGGCCAACCTCGGCTACCTCGCCGCTTACGCGGCGGTGAACCTCGCGTCCAAGAAGATCACCAACGCCGCGGGGCAGACCTTCACCGCGGGCAAGCTCGGCAAGTACACGATCGGAGCCGACAACACCGTGCTGCTGGGCCCGCCCACCGTGTTCAACTCGGCGAACGTCAACAACTTCAACTTCTGACCGTGCCGGGGGTGCCGGGCCGTCCCCCGGCACCCCCGCCGAACCCGCCGCTGCGACGCCGTGACGCGGCGGCCTGGAGGACAAACCAGATGGAGCGCGGACGAGGGCTTCCGCAGGGTGGCCGAGGTCTTCCACCTGGACTGAGCGCGAGACGTGCCACGGGAGATGACCGAAGAAATGCCTGACCTGACCGCAGTAAAGACCGCGCTCCGCGAGCACCGGATCGAGTTGCCCTCGTGGGCGTTCGGCAACACCGGGACCAGGTTCAAGGTGTTCGGCCAGCCTGGTGTCCCCCGCACGCCGCAGGAGAAGGTGCAGGACGCGGCGCAGGTGCACGCCTTCACCGGCGTGGCGCCGAGCGTCGCGGTGCACATTCCCTGGGACAAGGTCGACGACTACGCCGGGCTGGCCGCCTTCGCCAAGGAGCACGGCGTCCAGATCGGGACCGTGAACGCGAACGTGTTCCAGGACAACGACTACAAGCTCGGCAGCGTCTGCAACCCGGGCCCGGAGGTCCGCCGCAAGGCGCTTGACCACCTGCTGGAGTGCGTCGACATCATGGACGCGACCGGCTCGAAGGACCTGAAGCTGTGGTTCGCCGACGGTACCAACTACCCCGGCCAGGACGACATCACCGCCCGCCAGGAACGGCTGGCCGAGGCGCTGGCCGCGGTCTACCGGCGGCTCGCACCCGGCCAGCGGATGCTGCTGGAGTACAAGCTGTTCGAGCCGGCGTTCTACACCACCGACGTGCCCGACTGGGGCACCTCACTGCTGCACTGCCTGGCGCTCGGGCCGCAGGCCGCGGTGGTGGTCGACACCGGCCACCACGCGCCCGGGGTGAACATCGAGTTCATCGTGGCCATGCTGCTGCGCCGGAAAAGGCTGGGCGGCTTCGACTTCAACAGCCGGTTCTACGCCGACGACGACCTCATGGTCGGCGCGGCCGACCCGTTCCAGCTCTTCCGGATCCTGCACGAGGTGGTCAGGGCGGACGCGCTGAGCCCCGCGGCGGGCGTCGCGTTCATGCTCGACCAGTGCCACAACATCGAGCCGAAGATCCCGGCCCAGATCCGGTCGGTGATGAACGTGCAGGAGGCCACGGCCAAGGCGCTGCTGATCGACACCGGGGCGCTGGCCGCCGCCCAGCGGGACGGCGACGTGCTGGCCGCGAACGGGGCGTTCATGGACGCCTACAACACCGATGTCCGCCCGCTGCTCGCCGGGCTGCGCGAGGAGATGGGGCTGGACCCCGACCCGTTCGCGGCCTATCTCCGGTCCGGCTACCAGGAGAGGATCGTCGCCGAGCGCGTCGGCGGAACCGCCGCTAGCTGGGGTAGCTGACGACGACATACCGACGACCGCAGAGGATCCCCATGACCCCGCAGACGCCCCAGGCTCCCCAGGATCCGCCGGAGGTCGCCGCGCTGATCGAGCGCAGCAACCGGCTCGGCTCCGACCCGCGCAACACCAACTACGCCGGCGGTAACACGTCGGCCAAGGGCACCCTCAGCGACCCGGTGACCAGCCAGCCGGCCGAGTTGCTGTGGGTCAAGGGCTCCGGCGGCGATCTCGGCACGCTCACCGCGAGCGGGCTCGCCGTGCTGCGCCTGGACCGGCTCCGCGCGCTGACCGGCGTCTACCCCGGTGTGGAGCGCGAGGACGAGATGGTCGCGGCGTTCGACTACTGCCTGCACGGCAAGGGCGGCGCGGCGCCGTCCATCGACACCGCCATGCACGGCCTGGTCGACGCGGCGCACGTGGACCACCTGCACCCCGATTCCGGGATCGCGCTGGCGACCGCCGCCGACGGCGAG
>DATAVV010000098.1:0-9047 GCA_036267555.1 Streptosporangiaceae bacterium
CTCAACTCACCACCCGGCTGGCCGCCCGTACCGGAAGGCTTCGTGCCTCCCCCGGGCTGGCAGCCGGATCCCGCCTGGCCCGCCCCGCCGCCCGGGTGGCAGCTCTGGCTGCCCGAGGACAACGCGCCGTACCCGCCGTACCAGGCTCCGCTGCCCTACGGCGGGCCGGCGCAGCCCTACGGCTGGCCGCCTTCGGCACCCCGGCCCGGCAGCGGGCTCGCGATCAGTTCCCTGGTGCTCGGGATCCTGGGCTTCCTGGGCATCACCTCCGTGCTGGGCGTCATCCTCGGCATCGTGGCCCTGGTCCAGATCCGCGCCCAGCGACAGCGCGGCAAGGGCCTGGCCATCGCCGGGATCGCGGTATCGACGGCGTGGATCGTCCTGTTCGCCAGCCTGGTGATCGCGGCCGCGCCCAGCGACAGCGCGGCACTCTTCCCGCGGCTGCTGTCCTGGTACCGCGGGCACCGCGAGATCGCCTGCATCGTCACCAGCCCCGCGGGCAACCTGGACTCGTCGGTGCTGGCGCCGCCCGCCCCGGCCATGGGGTGACGCGGCAGCTAGCCCCCGGGCTTCAGGTTGTAGACGCCCGCGGCGTTGCCGGCCAGCACCAGCGACGCGGTCTGCTCGTCGGGGCACAGCTCCGCCACGGCGCGGGCATTGCGCGCGATGCCCGGCACGCCCGGCCAGTCGGTTCCGAAGATCATGCGCCGGGTCAGCCGGGGCCAGTTGTGCCGGGCGTAGTACTCCCGCAGCCGTGAGGGGGGCAGGCCGGACAGCTCGATCCAGACCCGCTCGCTGGACAGGGCCATGAACGCGGCGGCGTCGTACCACCAGCCGCGCCCGCCGTGGGCCAGCACGACGTCCAGAGTGCGGAAGTCGCGCAGCACGTCATCGAGCAGGACCGGGTCGGCGAACGAGTTCGAGGAACCGGGGAACGTGGACGTGCCGCAGTGCACGACCACCGGCAGCCGCGCCTCCTGGCAGATGGCGTAGGCCGGGTAGAGCGCGCGGTCGTTGGCGGGGAACCCGCCGTGCACCGGGTGGATCTTCAGCGCGACCGCGCCCAGACCGACCTGCCGCTCGAGTTCGGCGTCCACCGGGTAGTGCAGATGCGGGTTGATGTTCGCGACCAATCGAGCCCGCCCGCCCGCCCCTGCCCGCCCGCCCGGGATCCCGGTGAGCGGCAGCAGGTCCTCGACCGGCTGGATCCCGGTGACCTTGGGGCTGTACTCGGCCAGCAGCAGCGCCACGTCCACGCCCTGGCCGGCCAGGTAGGCGTCGAAGCGGGCCGGGCTGATCGTCCCCTCGTCGTCATAGACCTGCTCCAGGGCGGAGGTGTCGCCGAAGTCGTGGGCCCACTGCCGCCAGGCCGGCTTGAGCGTGGGCAGCCGCGCGGCGTGCACGTGCGCGTCGATGAGCGGGCGGCCATCCAGCATGTCAGACCAGGTGGACGTAGTCGTAGTCGAACGGCTTGCCGTTGATGCCGTTACGCGGCGGCGCGATCCAGGCCGCGATCTTGCCGCGTTCGTGGACCGGCTGCATCAGCGAGCGCACATGGATCTTGTCCACGTCGGTCGGCAGCCAGTCGCCCTGGCGCCGCTGCCACTCCCGGCCCGGGATGCGCTGGCCGTCCGGGGTGGCCTCGATGCCGGCGAACGCGCCGACCTTGCGGTTGAAGGCGATGTGCGGCAGCCGCAGCCGCTGGTCGAGCCCGGCGGCGGCCAGGATGCGGTTCCAGCGTTTGACCCCGGTCTGGCAGTCCGAGATGTACTCCCGGCGCAGGTCGGTATTCAGCCCGGCCAGCGCGGCCACCTCGGTCTGGCCGATCTCGCCCTCGTCGGTGAGGGCATCCACCTCGATCGATTCGCTGGTGAGCTTGTGGTCGTCCCGGCGGCGTCCCTCCAGCCAGCGCCCCTTCAGCCCGGCGGTGTAGTAATTGGCCACGTTGGTCGAGGTCTCCCCGCCGAACAGGTCGAGCGACACCGAGTAGTGGAAGTTCAGGTACTTCTGGATCACGTCCAGCGGGATGCCGCCGCGGGCCGCCACTTCCTCGCTGTCGTGCTCGACCGTCAACTGGGCCGTGCGCTCCACCACCCGGTCCACGCCGGTGGTCCCCACGAACATGTGGTGCGCCTCTTCCTTGAGCATGAACTCAGCTGTGCGCGACAGCGGGTCGAACGCGGATTCCTTGAGCGTGCCGAGCTGGTACTTGCCGTCCCGGTCGGTGAAGTACGTGAACATGAAGAACGACAGCCAGTCGGGCGTCTCCTCGTTGAACGCGCCCAGGATGCGCGGCGCGTCCTGGCTGCCCGAGTTGCGGTGCAGCAGTTCCTCGGCCTCCTCGCGCCCCTCCCGGCCGAAGTGGGCGTGCAGCAGGTAGACCATGGCCCACAGGTGGCGGCCTTCCTCCACGTTGACCTGGAACAGGTTGCGCAGGTCGTACAGGCTCGGCGCGGTGGCCCCCAGGTTGCGCTGCTGCTCCACCGAAGCGGGCTCGGTGTCGCCCTGGATCACGATCAGCCGCCGCAGTTCGGAACGGTACTCGCCGGGCACCTTCTGCCACGGCGGCTCGCCCTTGTGGTCCCCGAAGCCGATCTGCCGGTCCGGGTCGCGCTCGGCCAGGAAGATGCCCCAGCGGTAGTCACGCATGGCCACGTGGCCGAAGTGCGCCCAGCCGGCCCGGCCGACGTTGACCGCGGTGCGCAGGTAGACATCGTGCGTGGGCAGCGTCGGGCCCATCGACTCCCACCAGGACAGGAAGTTGGGCTGCCACGACTCGAGGGCCCGCTGCAGGCGCCGGTCCTCGCGCAGGCCGACGTTGTTCGGGATCTTCTCGTCGTAGTCGGCTGGGGACGTCATCGCTCAGACTCGCTTCCGGTCGAAACTGCGCAGTCGCGCTGCGGGCAGCATGGCTCAGACTCGCTTCCGGTCGAAGTTCGCGCGCTGCCCGGTGCCGAACCGGCGCAGCGCGCCATCCGGGCCGGACGCGTTGGGCCGGTTGAAGATCCAGTTCTGCCAGGCGGTCAGCCGGCCGAAGATCTTCGTTTCCATGGTCTCGGGGCCGGCGAACCGGTAGTTGGCCTCCAGCCCGGTCAGCGCGTCCGGGCTGAAGCTGGCCCGCTCCTCGACCGCGATGCGGACCTCGTCGTCCCAGTCGATGTCGTCGGGCGCGAACGTGACCAGGCCCAGCTCGTGGGCTTCCTCGGCCTCCAGCGCCCGGCCGGCCGCCTCGCTCGCGGCCGCGAGCGCCGCGTCGTCGCCGAAGAACCGGGTCTGCAGCCGGGTCAGCCCGTTGCCCATCGGCAGCGGGCCGAGGTTCGCCTCGGCCAGCGTCACCGTCGCGGGGGGCGCGGCGTCCGGGCCCTGCTCCTCCTCGAAGACGCCCGACAGCATGTAGCTGCGGTCGGCCGCCAGGGCCAGCTCGAACAGCGACCCAGCGAAGCAACTGCCCGGCTCGATGAGCGCGATCAGGCTGCGGCTGGTCACGTCCAGGCGCTTCAGGGTGCGCTTGAGGTAGTGCACGATCTCGTTGACCAGCCAGTCGCCGGCGTGGCCGGCCAGCAGCCGGTCGTAGGCCAGCACCCGGCCGGCGTCCCCGGCCGTCTTGATGACCCAGGTGCCGAGCTCGAGTTCGTTGGTGCGCAGGTCGAGGATCAGGTCGTCCAGCTCGCGGGTCACCGCGAGCGTCCAGAACGCGGCACCAGCCTCATGGAGCGCCGCCGCGTCGGCGGGCGGTTCGGCGTCGGGGCCGGCGACCGTGATCGAGGCCGTTCCCGCCGCCCGGTCCAGGTCGGCGGTCACGTACCGGTAGCCGATGCGGTCGTCCTCGCACCGCTTGTCCAGCGGGGTCAGCGCGATGCCCCGAGCCCCCTCCGGGCGGCCGGAGTCGGCACCCAGCTCGGCGGCCCGCTCGGCCACGGTCTCGTCCCAGCGCGGCCGCGGCACGGCCTCGTCGACCAGCTTCCACGCCGCGGCCTTGGCCCCGCCCACGCCCTCGGCCCGGGTCGCGAAGTAGTCGGCCAGGTCCCGGCGCACGTGCCGCTTGTCGACCACCCGGGTCAGCCCGCCGGTTCCTGGCAGCACCCCGAGCAGCGGCAGTTCCGGCAGCGACACCACCGACGAGCGGTCGTCGATGAGCATGATGTGGTCGCAGGCCAGGGCCAGCTCGTAGCCGCCGCCCGAAGCGGTGCCGTTCACCGCGGCCAGGTACACCTGGCCGGAGTGCGCCGACGCGTCCTCGATCCCGTTGCGCGTCTCGTTGGTGAACTTGCAGAAGTTCACCTTCCAGGCGTGCGGCGCCGCGGCTAGCATCCTGATGTTCGCGCCCGCGCTGAAGACCTTCTCCTTGGCGCTGGTCAGCACCACCGTGCGCACCTCGGGGTGCTCGAAGCGCAGCCGCTGCACCACGTCGTACAGTTCGATGTCCACACCGAGGTCGTAGGAGTTCAGCTTCAGCTCGTAGCCGTCGCGCAGGCCCGCCTGCTCGTCCACGTTCATGGCCAGGGTCGCGACCGGGCCGTCCACGGTGAGCTGCCAGTGACGGTAGCCGCGCGGGTCAACCTGGAAGCTGACCCGGCCGTCTTGTCGTCCGGGTTCTGCGGCGCCGCGTTCAGGAAGCTGAGCTTTTACTGGACCCACACTGATTATGTTCTACATAACACTGGCGCTAAGTCAAGGCTCTGTAGCATATTAGACGTCATGCCCGACCCACGACCGTCTGCCGCGCCGCCGGTCCTGTCGCGCCGGCACGCCGCGGGTTCGCCGAGCGCGCGCGGGCTGCTGTTCACGCTGCTCGGCGAGTTCGTGCTGCCCGGCGGCGGGACCGCCTGGACCTCGGCGGTGATCGGGGCCTTCGCCCGGCTCGGCGTGGCCGAGAAGGCGACCCGGCAGGCGCTGATGCGCACCGCGGCCGGCGGCTGGCTGCGCGCGGAGAAGGCGGGCCGCCGCACCCGCTGGCATCTCACCGACGCGGCGCAGCAACTCCTCACCGACGGCGCCGAGCGCATCTACACGTTCACCGGCAGCGCCGAGCACTGGGATGGCCGCTGGCTGCTGGTCGCGGCCCGGATCCCCGACCCGGACCGGAGCGCCCGGCACGCCGTCCGCACCAGGCTGAGCTGGGCCGGATTCGGCTCGCTGGGCCCTGGCCTGTGGATCAGCCCGCACCCGGAGCGGGAGATCGAGGTCGCGCGGGTGCTGCGCGCGGCCCGGATCGAGGATGCGCACCTGTTCACCGCGGCCCGGTCCGGCCTGGGCGGCGCGGACGGCATGGTGAACGCGGCCTGGGACCTGACCGCGATCGAGCGGGAGTACGAGCGGTTCATCGGTGAGTTCAGCGGCCCGGAACCGGGCGACGTGCTCGCCCGGCAGGTCGAACTCGTGCACGCCTGGCGCCGGTTCCCCGCCATCGACCCGGCCCTGCCCCGGCAACTGCTGCCGCCGCACTGGCGCGGCCTCGAGGCGGCCCGGCTGTTCGCCGAGTTGCGCGAGCGCTGGTCGCCCGCCGCGCAACTGGAGTGGAAGCGCCTGAACGACCAGCCACCGGGAAGCGCGCCCTAGCCGCCGACCGCAGCCGATCCGCCTCAGGCCCGATCCGCCGTCCCCAGAGGCCCGATCCCCCGCCCCCAGGCCCGATCCCCCGCCCCCAGGCCCCCATCCGCCGTCGCCAGGCCCGATCCGCCGTCCCCAGAGGCCCGATCCCCGTCGCCAGGCCCGATCCGCCGTCCCCAGGCCCGATGAAAGTGAGTTTGGGGTGCATCAGAGAGCATCAGGTCCACATTCATCGCCATGATCATCTGCGGCGGGCGCGGGGGGCGGGAGCGGAGGCGGGGGGCGGGAGCGGGAAGCGGGGGGCGGGGGCGGGAAGCGGGGGGCGGGCGCGGGAAGCGGGGGGCGGGCGCGGAAAGCGGGGGGGCGGGCGCGGGAAGCGGGGGCGGGCGCGGGCGGGTGGCGGCTTCCGAGAGAGCACTCTCATATCAAGAGGCAGCTTGCATGAGGAGCGGAGTTTGCGCTACCTTCATGAGAGTCAACTCTTACGAAGGAGATTTACTCTCATGAATTCGAGCTCATCCACCCGCACCTCCCGGGTCATCGACCTGGGCGTCGGGCTGAAGGTCACGATCAGCGAGTCCGGCGACGCCGCCACGGCCGGCGGCACCGGCGTGCTGGTCCTGCACGGCGGGGCCGGCGCCCAGTCGGTCGCCGGGCTCGCGGCCGCGCTCTCCGAGCACGCGTACGTGGTTGCCCCGACCCACCCGGGTTTCGACGGCACGCCCCGGGTCCCGTGGGCCGACTCCGTCGCCGACCTGGCCGACGCGTACCTCGACCTGCTCGCGGAACTCGGCCTGGACGACGTGATGGTGATCGGCAACTCCGTCGGCGGCTGGATCGCCGCCGAGATGGCGCTGCGCGACATCCAGGGCCGGATGGGGTCGATGGTGCTGCTCAACGCGATCGGCATCCGCCCGGACCCCGGGACGCAACTGGTCGACGTCCGTACCCTCTCGCCGGCCGAGATCAGCCGGCTCGCGTTCGTCAACCCGGCCTTCCGGCCCGACCCGGCGGCGATGAGCGAACAGCAGCGGGCCACGGCCGCCGCCAACCAGCAGACGCTTCAGGTCTACGCGGGAGAGCAGTTCACGTTCGCGCCGAAACTGCGCTGGCGGCTGCACCGGGTGGCCGTGCCCGTGCTCGCCGCCTGGGGCGAGGAGGACGGCATCGCCCCGCCGGAGTTCGGCCGGGCCTACGCGGCCTGCTTCCCCAACGGCCACTACCAGCCGATCGCGAACGCCGGGCATTTCCCCCACATCGAACAGCCCGCCGCGGTGCTGGCCGCGATCGGCGACTTCGCCGACAACGTGGTCAAGCCCGGCCGCGCCTGACCGCCGGCCCCTCGTGGCCGGTCAGGCGGGACCGGTCGCGGGGGTCGTGGCGTAACGGCTCATCACCTCGGTGATGACCGGCGCCGTCAGTGCCGTGCCGTTCTCGGCCGCGTCGCGCAGGTCCCGGAAGTACTGGACGTACAGGTCCGGGGTGAACGTGTTGAGCATGACGGCGGGCTCGCTGCCCGGGTTGGCGAAGGTGTGCGGCGCGCCCGGCGGCACCATGACCAGCGTCCCCGCGGGCGCGTCGTAGCCGGTCTCGCCGACCGTGAACCTGACGGTGCCGGAAACGACGTAGAAGCCCTCGTCATGCTGGGCGTGACGGTGCTGCGGCGGCCCTTCGCCGTGCGGGGCCAGCGTGATCTCCCCGATCCCGAGGCGGTGCGCGGTCGTGCGGCCGTCCTCCAGGATGCGTATCCGGGCCGGACCCAACTCGATCACCTCGCCGCCATCCGGGGCGACAACGGAGACGTCGGTCATAGCAAGCTCCTTCGCGAGAGTATACTCTCATGAACATAGCTGACTTGCATTACGTGGCGCAAGCTCCCTCTCATTACGGGAGTGAACCGCCATCGGGCTGGAAAGGCGGACCGATGACCGCACAGGACACAACAGGCCAGGAGACCGTAGGCCAGGAGACCGTAGGCCAGGAGACCGTAGGCGGGGGCACTGCAGGCCACGGGAGCGCAGGCCAAGGCAGCGCAGGCCGGGCCAACCAGAAACTGCGCACCCGCACGGCGATCGTGCAGGCCGCGGCCGAGTTGAGCCGGACCGGCCGCGAGGTGACCATGCCCGAGATCGCCAGCGCCGCCCTGGTCTCCGAAGCGACGGCTTACCGCTACTTCCCCGACCTGGCCAGCCTGCTGCGGGAGGCGATCGCCGGGCAGTTGCCCACCGCGGCCGAGGCGCTCGAGGCCGTCGCGGGCTCCGACGACCCGGTGGAACGCGTCGCTGCCGCGACCGAGTTCCTGCTGCGGCACGTCCTGGCCCGGCAGGGCGTGGTCCGCGCCCTGATCGCGGCCACGATCACCAGGCCCGCCGAAGCGCAGGCCCGGCCGGGCCTGCGCTTCGGCCTGATCGACCAGGCGCTCGCCCCCCTGGCCGGCACCGCCGACGCTGCCGACCCCGGGGGCACCGGCCGCGCCGACGGCACCGCCCGCCCCGCCGCGCTGACCCAGCTCAAACGCGACCTCGCCGTCGTCATCAGCGCGGAAGCGCTGTTCAGCCTGACCGACCTGCACGGGCTGGACCCCGAGACGGCCATCGCCAGCATTGGGCACACCGCGACCACCCTCACCCGCGCCGCGTTGCGGGAGAACCCGTGAGCCCGTCGCGAATACGAGCCCGCATCCGGTGAACGATGCGGGGCATGGGGTGAGCGAGGCCGCGCATTCGGTGAGCGAGGCCGGGCATCGGGTGAACGCGAACCCCGGCCCGGGCGTTAACTAGGCGCAATGGACAGCTACCGGCCGCAGCCGCCTCCGCTGCGCAAAACCGACGCGCTCAGCGGCGCCGCGCCCCGGCGCGGGCTGGCGGTGGGCCTGGCGGTGGCGCTCGCGGTGATCGGCGGCCTGCTGATCGTCGCCGGCGTGCTGCTGGTGACCGTGCCCCTGCATCACGGCACGATCCCGCAGTGGAACGGCTTGTGCTCCTCCAACGTGGGGCAGATCGGCCAGTTCATCGACTCCTCCGCGCAGCAGGACTGCAGCGAGGTAAGCCTGGCCGATCGCCTGATCGGCTGGCTGTTCGGCGGCGGCGTCGCGCTGCTGGCCGGGGGGCTGTTCTGGCTCGCTCGCCGGCCGCGGGGTACGGGCGCCTGAGTTCGTTCTCGCTCACCCGTTCCCGGACCTGGGCCATGGCATACGGCTGGTTTCGGTCGGTGATCGAGATCGTCACGCGCGGGTCGCGAGCGAGGTTAAGGACCCAGCACCAGCGGCCACGCGCGGCTCAAGTTCCGCCTCGCCCGACGGACTCCGGGCTCACCCCGCGGCTGGTCACGCTACTCAGGATGCCCGGACCGCCGTGCGGGCTCGCCGCCGGGGATCGATCCGGTAGACGACGTCGTGGGACTGGCCCCAGCCCAGCGCCGTCGCTGGGTCGGCGCCGAGAAGCCGGCGCATCAGCATCCGCCCCAGCATCTCGTGCGACACGTTTCGTGGCGAAATA
>DATAVV010000099.1:0-2897 GCA_036267555.1 Streptosporangiaceae bacterium
GACGGCCGCCGCTGATCGCGTCCGCGGCCTGGGTCAGCACGGCCTCGACGGTCCGCACCTCGACCTCGTTGTGGTGCGCCTCGATCGCGTGCACGACGTCCTCGGGCTCGCCGTAGCGGCGGGCGATCTCGGCCCCGATCAGCGCGTGGCTGCCCTGGACCTCGTGGGTCAGCGCCTTGCCGATGTCGTGCAGGACAGTGCAACGTTTCATCAGCACCGGGTCCATGCCGAGCTCGCTGGCCATCATCCCGGCGATGTGCGCGGACTCGACCAGGTGCTTGAGCACGTTCTGGCCGTACGAGGTGCGGTAGCGGAGCCGGCCGAGCAGGTTGACCAGTTCCGGGTGCAGGTCGGTGATGGCCAGGTCCACGAGCGCGTCCTCGCCCGCCTTGACGCAGAGTTGCTCGATCTCGGCCTTGCTCCGCTCGTGGGCCTCCTCGATGCGCTGCGGGTGGATCCGCCCGTCCAGGACCAGTCGTTCCAGGGTCAGCCGCCCGACCTCGCGGCGCACCGGGTCGAAGCAGGACAGCAGCACGGCCTCGGGCGTGTCGTCGATGATCAGGTTGACGCCGGTGACGGTCTCGAAGGCCCGGATGTTGCGCCCCTCGCGGCCGATGATGCGGCCCTTCATCTCGTCACCGGGCAGGTGCAGCACGGAAACCACGGACTCGCTGGTCTGCTCGCTGGCGACCCGCTGGATGGCCAGGGTCACGATCTTGCGCGCGCGCTTCTGGCCGTCGCTGCGCGCCTCGTTCTCGATGTCCCTGACAATGAGCGCGGCCTCGCGCTTGGCCTGGTTCTCGATGCTGGAGATGAGCTCGGCCTTGGCCTGGTCCGCGGTCAGGCCCGACACGCGTTCGAGCACCTCGCGGCGTTCCTGGTCGAGCCGGTTGAGGTCCTCGCGCCGGGTGTCGAGATCCTGCTTGAGCAGGTCCAGGTCGGCAGAGCGCTGGTCCACGCGGCGGGCTTCTTCGTCGGTGCGCTGCTCGCGCTCGGCCAGCCGGACCTCCCGGCGTTCCAGGTCCCCGCGGAGCTGCCTGACCTCGTCCTTGCCCGCCCGGATCTCGTCCTCGACCTCGCGGCGGCCCTGCGCGGCCTGCTCGGCCGCGACCTCGGCCCTGCGCATGATGGCGGCCGCGTCGGACTCGGCGCGCTCGCGAAGCTGGCTGGCCTGGCGCACCGCCTCGTCGAGTTCGCGCTGCGTGGCCGCGCTGGCCTGCAGGCTGTCCGGCTCGGCCGGGGTGGCCGGCGCCGCGACACGGCCCGGGGCTTTGCGAATCACGAAGACCAGCACGAACAAGGACGCGACCAGCGCGAACGCCAGCACGATGGCCAAGATAAGTCCGATCCCGTTACCCACAGTTCACCCCTTCCTGCTCGAGGCCTGCCTGGTGCGCGGTGACGGCACCAAGGACCTGCTCTGCAGCGAGGAGTTACTGCGCGCCGGCTGCGCTGTCCCATGGGGCAGCTACAGCCCGCGGGCGTGCCCGCCGGGAGACGGGCACCCTACGATCCGGCCGCCGGCACCGTCGCTCCCGGCATCGCCATCCGGTCCCGCCCCCGGATGCGCTGCCCTCTCGGTGCCACGACCGGCCCTGGACCGATCGGCTCAGCCCGGTGCCTAGTCCTTCCTCTCGTCGGTGCCGGAACCCGCCAGGCCGTCGCCCGGCCCGGACTGCGGCCAGCCGTTACCGGCCGGCCATGCCGAACGTTCACAGCAACCGGACAAAACAGGCGCAATACGCTGCTCCTGCGCTATCCGGCGCTCGTAACCAGTCTCGTTCATCTCGGTCGATCCGCCCTACGCGGAGTAAAACCCTCGCTGCCGTGAGGCTAAGCGCAGATAACGATTTGGGCAAGCAGGTGATCGATGATCTTCGCCCGAACGTCGCTTTGATCAGGCTTCTGGCCCGTCGAAATCCGCGAGTTCCCCGGCGGGCTCGGCCGCCTCCTCGACGGGCACGTCGCTCAGGTCGAGCCCGGACCCGGCCAGGTCGAGGCCCTCCTGCTCCAGGGCCTCGCGTGCCACCCGGTAGGCGAGCGACGCCGAGTACCCCTTCCTGGCCAGCACGCCGATCAGCCGCCGCACGCGTGCGGGCGTGGGCTGCCCCCGGGTGGCCGCCAGCCGGGCCGCCACGAGCCGGCGGGCCGTGGCCATCTCCTGCTCCGGATCCAGCCGGCCGACCGCGACCCTGATGTCCTGCGCCGGAACGCCGCGATGCCGCAACTCGGCGGCGAGCGCGCGGCCGGACAGGCCCCTGGCGTGGTGACGGGACTCCACCCAGGCGTTCGCGAACGTGGCGTCGTCGATGAGCTTGACCTCTTCGAACCGCCCGAGCACCGCCTCGGCGGCCTCCTGCGGCACGCCACGGCGGCGCAGCGCCGTGGCGAGTTGCGCCTTGGTCCTCGGCGCGCTGGTCAGCAGCCGCAGGCAGATCTGCCGCGCGACCGCCTCCGGATCCGGCTCGCCGTCTTTGTCCGTGCCGCCTTTGTCCGTGCCGCTGGCCTCGCCCGCTCCGAGGCCCGCCGCCTCGCCGCCGGGACCACCGGACCTGCCGGCGGTCCCGGCCGGCGTTCGCCGTCTACTTGCCACCACCTGGGACCACCTTGAGTCCGCCCGCCGCGGCCGACGCCGCGCCTGCGCCCGCTCCGGCCGCCGCCCCCGCGGCCGACGCGGGCGCGTCCAGGCGCGGGCCGACGCCGAGCTTCTCCTTGATCTTCTTCTCGATCTCGTTGGCGAGGTCCGGGTTCTCCTTCAGGAAGTTCCTGGCGTTCTCCTTGCCCTGGCCGAGTTGATCACCTTCGTAGGTGTACCAGGCACCGGACTTGCGCACGATCGCGTGCTCGACACCGAGGTCGATCAGGCTGCCTTCCCGGCTGATGCCCACGCCATACAG
>DATAVV010000100.1:0-5029 GCA_036267555.1 Streptosporangiaceae bacterium
ACCGCGGAGCACTGGGACCACAAGCGCCATGTAGCCGTGCATCGGATCGCCGGCGACCCGCAAACCCCATCGCACGCACAGTTCGCCGACCAGTTCCGGAAGCCGCGCCAGCCATGGCCGGGCGGCTTCGCCCTCACGGGTGAGAGTGTCGGCCGCGAAGCTCTCCGGCACGCTGATGAGAATCAAACGGACTCGCCTCGCACACTCCGTCGATCTGGTTCCAGAAGGTGCCGGACCGCAAGACGGTCAACAACCGCTAGCGGCGGTAGTTCTCGGCCACGGTGAAGGCCAGGTCCAGCGCCTGGCTGCGGTTGAGGCGGGGGTCGCACGCGGTCTCGTAACGCTGGTGCAGGTCAGCGGCGGCGATCTCGTGGCTGCCGCCGACGCACTCGGTGACGTTGTCGCCGGTGAACTCGATGTGGATGCCGCCCGGATGGGTGCCGAGGTCGCGGTGTACCTCGAAGAAGCCCTGCACCTCGTCCAGCACGTCGTTCAGCCGGCGGGTCTTGTGGCCGCTCGGCGCCTCGAAGGTGTTGCCGTGCATCGGGTCGCAGACCCAGGGCACCTCCAGGCCCTCCGCGACGACCGCCTTGATCAGGGGCGGCAGGGCGTCCCTGACCCGGGTCGCGCCCATCCGGGTGATCAGCGTCAGCCGCCCGGGGTCGCGGTCGGGGTTGAGCCGGGCGATCAGCGCGAGGACGTCGGCGGGCGCCGTGTCCGGGCCCACCTTGACGCCGATCGGATTGCGGATGCCGCTGGCGAACTCGATGTGCGCCCCACCCGGGTCGCGGGTCCGCTCGCCGACCCATACGAAGTGAGCCGAGGTGTCATAAGCCTGGCCGGTCCGCGAGTCGGTCCTGGTCAGGGCCTGTTCGTAGTCGAGCAGCAGGGCCTCGTGGCTGGAGAACAGCTCGACCGCGCGCAGTTCCTCCGGGTCGGCTCCGCAGGCCCGCATGAACGCCAGGGCCCGGTCGATCTCGCCGGCCAGCCGCTCGTACCGCTGGCCCGCCGGGCTCTGGCTGACGAAGTCCTGGTTCCAGGCGTGCACCTGGTGCAGGTCCGCGTACCCGCCGGTGGCGAACGCCCGGCACAGGTTGAGCGTCACCGCCGAGCAGTGGTAGGCGCGCAGCAGCCGGGCCGGGTCCGGGGTGCGCGCGGCCGCGCTGAACTCGAACCCGTTGACGGCGTCGCCCCGGTAGGCGGGAAGCTCGGCACCGTCGCGCATCTCGGCCGGGCGCGAGCGCGGCTTGGCGAACTGGCCCGCCATCCGCCCGATCTTGACGATCGGCACGCTCGCGCCGTAGGTCAGCACCACCGCCATCTGCAGCAAGGTCTGCAACTTGGCCCGGACCGCGTCGGCCGTGGCGCTCGCGAACGTCTCCGCGCAGTCGCCGCCCTGCAGCACGAATGCCTCGCCGCGGGCCACCGCGGCCAGCCGCTCCCGCAGCAGGTCGCACTCGCCCGCGAAGACCAGCGGCGGCAGCCCGGCCAGTTCTGCGGTCACGGCCCGCAGGCGGCCCGGGTCGGGCCAGTCGGGCTGCTGCGCGGCGGGCAGGCCGCGCCAGAGGCCGGACGCCGGGACGGTGGCCGCGGTCACGGCCGGGCCGCCGCGGCGGGCCGGGGGAGAGGCCGGGGGAGAGGAAGGCGGTCGCCGATCACAGTCACACGCTACGCGGCCCGCGCCGCGCCGCGGGCCCGGCGCCCCGATGTCCGCGTCCCAGCCCCGGTGCCCGCCGTTTCCTGCCCCGGCAGGCCGGGGGGGTGCCCGGCGGGCCGCCGCGCCGCGTTAAAGATCAAAACCACGATGGCTTAACGCGGCACCGGGGCGAGCCTGGCGCCCTGGGGCGGAACGGGCCGGCCCGGGGCGCGCCCGCCCGGTAACGGGCTGCGCCCGTGGGAGACAATGCACGAATGGAGTCCACCCACCAGCCCCCCGCCGGCGCGGCCAGCCACGATGGGGCGGCCAGCCACGAAGGGGCGGCCAGCCGGCCACGCCGGGACGTCGTCCTGCTCGGCTCGACCGGATCGATCGGCACTCAGGCGGCCGACATCGTCCGCCGCAATCCGGGGCGGTTCCGGATCGTCGGGCTCGCGGCCGGCGGCGGCAACGTCGAGTTGCTGGCCCGCCAGGCGCTGGAGTTCGGGGCCGAGGTCGTCGCCGTGGCCAGCGACGCGCACGTGGCTGAACTGCGCCGGGCCCTGCGGGGGGGCGCAGCCAAGGTCCTGGCCGGCCCGGACGCGATCGCCGAGGTGGCGGGCTGGCCTTGCGACGTGGTCCTGAACGGGGTCACCGGCGCGGTCGGACTGGCCGCGACGCTGGCCGCCATCGACGCGGGCCGGGTGCTGGCCCTGGCCAACAAGGAGTCGCTGATCATGGGCGGCGCGCTGGTGGCGGGCCGCGCCGCGCCGGGCCAGATCGTGCCCGTGGACTCCGAGCACTCGGCGCTGGCCCAGTGCCTGCGCGGCGGCCGCGCCGCCGAGGTGCGGCGGCTGGTGGTGACCGCGAGCGGCGGGCCGTTCCTGCACCGCCGCCCCGACGAGCTGACGGACGTCACGCCGGAGCAGGCGCTCGCCCACCCGACCTGGAACATGGGCCCGGTGATCACGGTCAACTCGGCCACGCTCGTGAACAAGGGCCTGGAGCTGATCGAGGCGCACCTGCTGTTCGGGATCGGGTTCGAGGCCATCGAGGTGGTCGTGCACCGGCAGTCGGTCGTGCACTCCATGGTCGAGTTCGCGGACGGCTCGACCCTGGCCCAGGCCAGCCCGCCGGACATGCGGATCCCGATCGCGCTCGGCCTGGCCTGGCCGGATCGGGTCCCCGACGCGGCCAGCCCGGTGGACTGGACTACCCCGCAAACCTGGACATTTGCGCCGCTCGACGAGAGCGCGTTCCCCGCGGTGGCGCTGGCCCGGGCCGTGGGCACGGCGGGCGGGACGGCGCCCGCGGTCTATAACGCGGCCAACGAGGTCTGCGTCGAGGCATTCCTGGCCGGGCGGCTCCGATTCCCCGGAATCATCGATACTGTGACCCAGGTAGTCTCTGAGAATGATGGTTCCGGCGCAGCCGCAATCACCCTCGAGGACGTGCTCGCCGCGGACAGCTGGGCGCGGGATCGGGCACGCGAGCTGACCGGTGTGTCAGATCGTCACTAGTCCTGGCGCCGGTCGCGGGGAGGGAGAGACGGCAGGATGAGCTTCGCGCTCGGCGTGGTCATCTTCGTGGTGGCCATGCTCATCTCGGTCATCCTGCACGAGCTCGGCCATTTCCTCACCGCCAAGAAATTCGGCATCAAGGCCACCCAGTTCTTCATCGGTTTCGGTCCCACGCTGTGGTCGGTCAAGCGCGGCGAGACCGAGTACGGCGTCAAGGGCCTGCCGTTCGGCGCGTTCGTGCGGATCACCGGGATGACCAGCCTCGACGAGGTCGACCCGGAGGACGAGCCCCGCGCGATGCGCAACCATCCGGCCTGGCAGCGGGCGATCATCATGGCGGCGGGCTCGTTCATGCACTTCGCGCTGGCGTTCGTGCTGCTGCTCATCCTGGCGGGCGGGATCGGCCAGGCGAACACCTCCACGACCACGATCGGCTCGGTGAGCACCTGCCTGCCCACGAGCGAGAAGGCGCTGGACCAGGGCTCGTGCGGCGCGCACGCGCAGAAGGCGGTCCCGGCCCGGATAGCGGGCATCAGGCCCGGGGACAAGATCCTCACGGTCGCCGGGAAGCCGGTGCACAACTGGAACCAGCTCGGCACGGTCATCCGGGCCCAGCCCGCGGGCAAGCCGGCGACGCTGACCCTGCTGCGCGACGGCAAGACGGTGACCCTGCACGTGACGCCCGCGACCATCGCCGGCCGCAAGGGCTCCTATCTCGGCATCGTCGCCGCCGTGGTTTTCCAGCGCACGAGCGTGCTGGGCGCGGTGAGCTTCGCGGGCACGGCGTTCGGCGAGGTGATGACGGAATCGGCGCAGGCGTTCGCCAAGCTGCCGGCCGCGCTGCCCGACCTGTTCGCCAAGGACCGGGCGAAGACCGCGGCCGGAAACGTCACCGGCATGGTGGGCGCGGCCGACATCGCGGGCCAGGCGGTGTCCTCCGGCGGCGGCTGGTTGGTCGCGGTCTCGAGCCTGCTGCTGATCATCATCTCGCTGAACATCTTCATCGGCGCGTTCAACCTGCTGCCGCTGCTCCCGCTGGACGGCGGGCACCTGGCCGTGCTCTTCTTCGAGCGGATCCGGGCCTGGCTGGCCCGGCTGCGCGGCCGGCCCGATCCCGGCATGGTGGATATGCAACGCCTGATCCCGGTGAGCGCCGGGGTGTTCGTGTTGCTGATCGGACTCGCCGTGCTACTAATGGCAGCGGACATCTTCAACCCTGTGCATCTTGTCCAGTGAGGCGATATCCGTAATGACTGTTGATCTTGGATTGCCCGAAGTGCCGGCGGAGCCGCTGGCCCCGCGGCGCAAGTCGCGCCAGGTCATGGTGGGTAAGGGCAAACATGCGGTGCCTGTCGGCGGCAGTGCCCCGGTCTCCGTCCAGTCGATGGCCACGACCGTGACCGCCGACGTGAACTCGACCCTGCAGCAGATCGCCGAACTCACCGCCGCGGGGTGCCAGATCGTCCGCGTCGCGGTCCCGTCGCAGGACGACGCGGACGCGCTGCCGGAGATCGCCCGCAAGTCGCAGATCCCCGTGATCGCCGACATCCACTTCCAGCCCAAGTACGTGTTCGCGGCGATCGACGCCGGCTGTGCCGCGGTGCGGGTCAACCCGGGCAACATCAAGGCGTTCGACGACAAGGTGGGCGAGATCGCCCGGGCCGCGTCGGACGCGGGCATCCCGATCAGGATCGGCGTCAACGCCGGCTCCCTGGACAAGCGGATCATGACAAAGTACGGCAAGGCCACGCCCGAGGCGCTGGCCGAGTCCGCGCTGTGGGAGTGCTCGCTGTTCGAGGAGCACGGCTTCACCGACATCAAGATCTCGGTCAAGCACCACGACCCGGTCGTGATGATCAACGCCTACCGGCTG